>DATCGH010000066.1:0-7828 GCA_036509055.1 Caldimonas sp. | reverse complement strand
GACCGCGAACAGCGGCAGGTCGGCCACCGAGAGCAGCGCCCGCTCCTTCCACAGGCTGTAGGCGCCGGCGCCGATCAGGGTCGGGATCGCGAGGAAGAAGCTGAACTCGGTCGCCGCCTGGCGGCTGAGGCCGAACAGCATGCCGCCGATGATGGTCGCCCCCGAGCGGCTGGTGCCGGGCACGAGCGCCAGGCACTGGGCCAGGCCGACGGCGAGGGCGTCGCGCGGCCGCATCTCGTCGATGGTCGCGATCCGCGTCTTCGGCGTGCGCCGCTCCGCCCAGAGGATGACGAAGCCGCCGACGATGAAGGCCGTCGCCACCACCGCCGGGGTGAAGAGATGCTCCTTGACCGCCTTGCCGAACAGCAGCCCGAGCACCACCGCGGGCACGAAGGCGATGGCGACGTTGAGCGCGAAGCGGCGCGCCCGCGGCTCGCTGCCGAGGCCGGCAAGGGTCTCCGCGAGCCGCTGCCGGTAGATGAGGATCACGGCGACGATCGCGCCGGTCTGGATCGCGATGTCGAACACCTTGCCCTTGGCGTCGTCGAAGCCGAGCAGCGAGCCGGCGAGGATCAGGTGGCCGGTGCTCGAGATCGGCAGGAATTCGGTCAGGCCCTCGACGATGCCCATCAGGGCGGCCCTGGCGAGCAGCATCAGATCCAACGGCGTCTCCGCATGGCAAAGGGCGGCATGTTAGCCGCGCCCTCTGTACCCGGAATGAACGGCGGCTTCAGCGCGCCACCGGCAGGAGCGTGATCTCGAGGCCGCTGGCGGTGACGCGCAGGTCGCCGGGGCGAAGGCCCCTTCCCTCGAGCCCGGCCACGTCCTTGGGCCGCAGGGTGTAGAGCACCTGGTCCTCGAGCAGGCCGCGGGCGAGCGGCTTGCCGAGGCGGTCCATCTGGCGCTGCCAGCTTGCGGGCAGGCCGTCGATGACGAAGCGCTCCACCTGCACGTCGACCAGGCGGATGGTGTTGTCGCTCGGCTCGAAGCGCAGGCCTTCGCTGACGAGCAGCGACCCGGAAAGTCGGGTCTGGATCGGGCCGCCGCCGTTGGCCCTGAGCGCCACCTCGACGCTGATCCGGTTGGCCTCCGGCTGCAGGCCGACCCGCGGCGAATCGAGGGTCAGGTCGATGGCATCGAGCAGGCGCTTGTCCACCGGGAAGTGGCGCGCCACCAGCTCCTGCAGGCGGGCCTGCGACAGCTCGACGGTGCGCGGGCCGAAGCCGCCGCAGCCGTGCAGCGCAAGCGCGGCGCCGGCGATCGCACCGAGGCAGAGTGCGCGCCGGGCCCCGAACGCACGCCCGGCGACTTCGGCCGTGCGGCGCGGGAGGCTCATGCGTCGGGCACCGTCTCGAGCTCGGTCAGCCAGACGGTCGCCTCCGAATCGCTCGGCGCCCGCCAGTCGCCGCGCGGCGAGAGCGAGCCGCCCGAGCCGACCTTGGGCGCGTTCGGCACGCAGGAGCGCTTGAACTGGCTGGTCTTGAAGAAGCGCTGCAGGAAGTTGCGCAGGTGCCGCTTGATGTCGGCGAGCGAATACGTGTCCTGCCAGGCCGTCCAGGCGAGGAACGCGACCTTGCTCGGCGCGTAGCCGTAGCGCAGCACCTGGTAGAGATGGAAGTCCTGCAGCTCGTACGGGCCGACGGCGTCCTCCGAGCTCTGCGCCGGCTTCTCGCTGGCGTCCCCCGGCACGAGCTCGGGGCTGACCTCGGTGGCGACGATCTCCTCGAGCACCCGGCTCGCCTCCGCAGTAAGCGAGCCGTTGCCCGCGACCCAGCGCACCAGGTGCTTGACCAGCGTCTTCGGCACGCTGGCGTTGACGTTGTAGTGCGACATGTGGTCGCCGACGCCGTAGGTGCTCCAGCCGAGCGCCAGCTCGCTCAGGTCGCCGGTGCCGACGACGATCGCCCGGTGCAGGTTGGCGAGCCGGAACAGGTGGCTGGTGCGCTCGCCGGCCTGCACGTTCTCGAAGGTGATGTCGTAGTCGGCCTTGCCTTCGGCGTAGGGATGGCCGATGTCGGCGAGCATCTGCTTGCAGCTCGGCCGGATGTCGATCTCGCCGGCGCTGCAGCCGACCGCCGTCATCAGCCGGCGCGCCTGGTCGAGGGTGCGCTTGCTGGTGGCAAAGCCCGGCATCGTCCAGGCGAGGATGTGGGTTCGCGGCAGGCCGAGCAGGTCCATCGCCCGGGCGCAGACCAGGAGCGCATGGGTCGAGTCGAGCCCGCCAGAGATGCCGAGCACTACCTTGTCGATGCCGCTCGCCGAGAGGCGCTGCACCAGCGCCTGCACCTGGATGCTGTAGACCTCGGCGCAGCGCTCGTCGCGTCGTGCCGGGTCGGCCGGCACGTAGGGGAAGCGCTCGACCTTGCGGCAGAGCGCCGGTGCCTCGCCCGCGGGTACCGGCAACTCGAAGGCGATGGTGCGGAAACCCTCGAGCAGCGCCTTGAACCGGCCGGCCGACTGGCCGAAGGTGTTCTGCCGCATGCGCTCGCGCGAGACCCGCTCGAGGTCGACGTCGGCGACGATGAAATGGGCGCCGTTGACGAAGCGCTCGGACTCGGCAAGCAGGTCGCCGGCCTCGTAGATCAGCGCCTGGCCGTCCCAGGCCAGGTCGGTGGTCGACTCGCCGACGCCCGAAGACGTGTAGAGACAGGCCGCCTGGCAGCGCGCCGACTGCTGGCCGACGAGCTGGTGCCGGTAGTCGGCCTTGCCGATCGTGATGTTCGAGGCCGAGAGGTTGACGAGGACGGTGGCGCCGGCGAGCGCCGCCAGGGTCGAGGGCGGGATCGGCACCCACAGGTCCTCGCAGATCTCGGCATGCAGGCGCAAGAGCGGCTGGTTGGTCGCGGCGAAGATCAGGTCGTTGCCGAAGGGCACGGTGGCGCCGGCGAGCGTCACCTCGCGCGACCGGGCGTTGTCGGCGCCGCTGAACTGGCGCGCCTCGTAGAACTCGCCGTAGTTCGGCAGGTAGGTCTTGGGCAGGACGCCCAGGAGCTTGCCGCCCGAGACCACCGCGGCGGCATTGAACAGCAGGTGGTCGACGCGCACCGGCAGGCCGACGATCGCCGTCACCGGAATCCGCGCCGTCGCCTCGGCCACCCGGGCCAGCGCCGCCTCGCAGCCGTCGAGCAGGGCCCGCTGGTGGAACAGGTCGTCCGAGGTGTAGGCTGCCAGGCCCAGTTCCGGCAGCGCGACCAGTGAGGCGCCTTCGGCGGCAACCTGCTCGAGCATCGCGATGGTCTGTTCGGCGTTGTGGGCCGGATCGGCGACCCGGATGCGCGGCACCGCGACGGCGACCCGGACGAAATCGTGGCGATAGGGATGGTGGAACGGCAGCGACTGCTTCACCGTGCGAGCGCCTCCTTGACTGGCGCATCATGGCATGCGCTGTGCCGGGGCGCAGCGGGCGATCGGCTACATTACTGACCGATCAGTCAGTACCTCACATCATGACCCTGCGCGCCTCTTCGCCGGCGACCGTTCCCGCCGCGCTTCGCCAGCGGCGCAAGGAAGCGCGGCCCAAGGAGCTCCTCGACGCCGCCCTCGACCTGTTCGTCGAGAAAGGCTTCGCCGCCACCCGCTCCGAGGAGGTCGCCTCGCGCGCCGGCGTGTCCAAGGGCACGCTCTACCTCTACTACCCGAGCAAGGAAGAGCTGCTCAAGGAAGTGATCCGCCACAACGTGGTGAACCAGATCGCCGAGGGCATGGAGATCGTCCGCGCCTTCGAGGGCACCTCCTCCGAGCTGCTCGCCTACGTGCTCAGGCTCTGGTGGGAACGGGTCGGCGAGACCCGGGCCGCGGGCATCCTCAAGCTGATGATGTCGGAGGTGCGCAACTTCCCGGAGATCGCCCAGTTCTGGGTCGCCGAGGTCACCTCGCCCGCCGACCGGATGATCGCCGAGATCGTCCAGCGCGGCATCGACAGCGGCGAGTTCCGCCCGGTCGACGTCGAGAACGCGGTCCACGCCCTGGTGGCGCCGCTGCTCTTCCTGGTGATGAATAAGCACTCGCTCGATGCCTGCCACGTCGGCGCCAAGTTCGAACCGAAGGCGGTGATCGAAGCCCAGATCGACCTGGTGCTTCACGGCCTGCAGACGGCCGCCGGCGCCGCACCGGCCAGGCCGGCAAAGGCGAAGGCGCCGCGCAAGAGCAACGGCGGACGACGATGAAGCGCTGGCAAGGCTGGACGATCGCGGTCGTGGCCGTCGTCGCGCTCGGCGGCTTCGTCGCCCGCGCGCTGGTCGCCAAGAAGAGCGAGCAGGCGGCCCAGAGCGCGTCGACGAAGGTTCCCGGCGGGCTCGATCTCGCGCCCGGCGACGTGCTGGTGGCGAGAACCATCGACCTGCCCCGCACCCTCGAGGTCTCGGGCGGGCTGAAGGCGGTCAACAGCGCCGTCATCCGGGCGCGCGTCGCCGCCGAGGTGAAGTCGCTGACGGTGCGCGAAGGCGACCGGGTCAAGGCCGGCCAGGTGCTCGGCCAGCTCGACACCACTGAGCTCGAGTTGAAGGTGAAGCAGGCCGAGCAGACCGCCTCGTCGACCAAGTCGCAGCTCGACATCGCCACCCGCGCGCTGGAGAACAACCGCGCTCTGGTGGCCCAGGGCTTCATCTCGGCGACCGGCCTGGAGACCTCGATCTCCAACGAAGCCGGGGCGCGGGCCAGCTACGAGGCGGCGCTGTCGGCGGTCGCCCTGGCGCGCAAGAGCCGCAGCGACGCCACCCTGGTGGCGCCGATCTCCGGCCTGGTGTCGCAACGCATGGCCCAGACCGGCGAACGGGTCGCGATCGACACCCGCCTGGTCGAGATCGTCGATCTGTCGCAGATCGAGGTCGAATCGGCGCTCGCGCCCGAGGACGTGACGGCGCTGACGATCGGCCGCAAGGCGACGCTCGAGATCGACGGCATCGCCGGGCCGGTGGCGGCGCAGGTGGCGCGCATCAACCCCAGCACCCAGGCCGGCACCCGGGCGATCATGGTCTACCTCGCGGTCGAGCCGCAGCCGGCGCTGCGCCAGGGCCTGTTCGCCCGCGGCACGATCGAGCTCGGACGCAAGCACGCCCTTGCCCTGCCGCTCGCCGCGGTGCGCACCGACCAGGCCCGGCCGTACGTGATGCTGATCCACGACGGCCGCGCCGTGGCGACACCGGTGACCCTCGGGGTTCGCGGCGCGATCGGCGGCGAGCCCTGGGTGGAGATCGTCGCCGGGCTGGGCGAAGGCGCGCAGGTGCTCGGCGCCACCACCGGCGTGGTCCGCGACGGCACGCCGGTGCGCCTCTCGGTCCTGCCCGTGGCCGGGCCGGCGTCGGCGCCCGCCGTCCTCGTTCCCGCCGGCGCCATTCCGGTGGCGGCCTCCGCGGTGCGCTGAAGACCGATCATGTGGTTCACCCGCGTCTCGATCGGCAATCCGGTGCTGGCGACGATGGTGATGCTCGCCTTCGTCGTCCTCGGCCTGTTCAGCTACCAGCGGCTCGCGGTCGACCAGTTCCCGAACGTCGACTTCCCGACCGTCGTCGTCGTCATGGACTATCCGGGCGCCTCGCCCGAGATCGTCGAATCGGAGGTGACGAAGAAGATCGAGGAGGCGGTCAACACCGTCGCCGGCATCAACAGCCTCTACTCGCGCTCCTACGAGGGCACCTCGGTCGTCATCGTCGAGTTCAATCTCGACGTCGACGGCCGCAAGGCCGCGGACGACGTGCGCGAGAAGGTCTCGCTGATCCGGCCGATGCTGCGCGACGAGGTCAAGGAGCCGCGGATCTCGCGCTTCGATCCGCAGAGCGTGCCGATCTTCAACGTCGCCGTGCTGTCCGAGGACGGCAAGCGCAGCGCCCAGGAGCTCACGACCTGGGCGTCGCAGGTGCTGCAGAAGAAGCTCGAGAACGTGCGCGGCGTCGGCTCGGTCTCGGTGGTCGGCGGCCTGGCACGGCAGATCAACATCTATCTCAAGCCGGCGGCGATGGAGGCGCTCGGCATCGGCGCCGACCAGGTGGTGGCCGCGGTGCGCAGCGAGAACCAGGAGCTGCCGCTCGGCTCGATCCGCTCGAGGGAGCAGGAGCGGGTGGTGCAGATCAATGCCCGCATCAAGCGCCCGGAGGACTTCCGCGACATCGTCGTCGCCCGCAAGAGCTTCGCGGCAAGCGGCAGCACCAGCGTCGTCGCCGGCTCCGGATCGACCGGCGCGCCGGTCCGGCTCTGGCAGGTGGCCGACATCGTCGACGGCCCGCAGGAGGTACAGAGCCTGGCGCTCTACAACGGCCAGCGCACGGTGCTGCTCTCGGTGCAGAAGTCGCAGGGCGAGAACACGATCGAGGTCGTCGACGGCCTGTTCAAGGCACTCGAGGCCGCCAAGCCGCTGATGCCGCCCGGCGTCAAGGTCGAGGTCAACCGCGACAACTCGCGCTCGATCCGGGTGTCGGTCGCCAACGTCAAGCGCACCCTGTTCGAAGGCGCGGCGCTGACGATCCTGATCGTTTTCCTGTTCCTCAATTCCTGGCGCTCGACCGTGATCACCGGGCTGACCTTGCCGATCGCCCTGATCGGCACGTTCCTGTTCATGTACATGTTCGGCTTCACGATCAACACCATCACGATGATGGCGCTCTCGCTCTGCGTCGGCCTCTTGATCGACGATGCGATCGTGGTGCGGGAGAACATCGTGCGCCACGTGCAGATGGGCAAGAGCGCCCACGACGCGGCCCTTTCCGGCACCAACGAGATCGGCCTGGCGGTGCTGGCGACCACGCTCTCGATCGTCGCCGTGTTTTTGCCGATCGGCTTCATGGGCGGCATCGTCGGCAAGTTCTTCCACGAGTTCGGCGTGACGATCGTCGCCGCGGTGCTGATCTCGATGTTCGTGAGCTTCACCCTCGACCCGATGCTGTCGAGCATCTGGCACGACCCGCAGGCCGAGCGCGGCCACGGCGCGTTCGGCGCCGACGGCCGGCGCACCCTCTACGACCGCACCATCGGCCGGGTCACGGGCCTGTTCGACCGCCTGACGCTGCGTCTCTCGGCCTGGTACCAGTCCATCCTCGGCTGGTCGCTGCGGCACCGCCTCGCCACCCTCGGCATCGCCCTGGCGAGCCTCGTCGCCAGCTTCTTCATCATCCCGATCCTCGGCGCCGAGTTCGTGCCCAAGGCCGACTTCTCCGAGACCCAGGTCAACTACTACACGCCGGTCGGCTCGTCGCTCGAGGTGACCGAGATGCGCGCGCGCCAGGTCGACGCGGTGCTGCGCGAGATGCCCGAAGTGCGCTACACGGTCACCACGATCAACAGCGGCCAGGCGGCGGGCAAGATCTACGCCGCGACCTACGTGCGCCTGGTCGACCGCAAGGACAGGAAGCGCGGCGCCGCCGAACTGGCGCTGCCGCTGCGCGAGCGGCTGGCCCGCATCCCCGGCATCACCGTCACCAACATCGGCCAGACCGACCTCGGCGGCGGCAAGAGCCTGCAGTTCTCGATCCAGGGCACCGACCTCGGCGAGCTCGAGCGGCTGTCGAAGACGATCACCGAACGCCTGAGGCAGATTCCCGGCCTGGTCGACCTCGACACGACGCTCAAGCCCGACAAGCCGACGGTGGCGATCGAGGTCCGGCGCGATGCCGCCTCCGACGCCGGCCTCAACGTCAACATGCTCGCCAACACCCTGCGTACCCTGGTCGCCGGCACGACCGTCGGCAACTGGCGCGCCCCCGACGGCGAGAACTACGACGTCAACGTGCAGCTCGCCCCCGAAAGCCGCTACGCCATCGGCGACCTGCAGCGGATGCCGATCAACGTCGCCCCGGCCGCCGACGGCTCGGCCCGGGTGGTGCGCCTCTCGCAGGTG
>DATCGH010000065.1:0-2308 GCA_036509055.1 Caldimonas sp. | reverse complement strand
AGGATGAAGAGCGCGGTGCCGACGAGGTTCTGGGTCTGCTCGGGCAGCGAGATGTAGTAGACCCCGACGACCAGCGGAATGGCGACGATCCGCGCCCAGGTGAAAAGGGTCGGCAGGTTGAAGAACATTGCCGGGATTGTGGCCCCCCGGTGGACAGCGTCAGTTGTCCAGGGTTCGGGGCTTGAACTTGTGCTGGTCGTTGAAAAGAAAGGTCTCGACGAACTTCCAGGGCTTGGGCAGCCGTGAGACGTCGCCGTAGGGCGCGGCGCGTCGCACCGCGTCGGCGGCGGTCTGCAGCGTTTCCTTGGCGAAGCGCGGCGGCCGCAGGACCTCGATCCGGCGCACGCTGCCATCGCCGTTGAGCTCGACCTCGAGCACCGAGATGGAAAGCAGCTGGTCGGGAACCTTGCCGGTGTAGGTGATGTCCGGGTTGGCCGCGACCATGCGCTCGGCGGCCTGGCGCCGCACCTCCTCCCAGTTGCGCATCGCCCGTGGCGGCGGCAGCTTCGATCCTTCCCTGGCGACCTCGGGCGACGGCTTGACCGTCTCCAGCGGCGCCGGCTTGGGTGCCGCGGTCGGCGGCACCGGCTTCGCCACCTCGCCCGGCCCGCGGTCCGACGAGCCGGTGCAGCCGGCGACGACCAGCAGCACGGCCAGACCCGGGGTCGCAAGCTGGCCCGTCAGGCGACGGGCGAATGCATCAATGGAGGGCACGGTAGATTTCCTCGGCGAGTTCTCGCGAAATGCCTTCGACGGTGGCGAGATCTTCGACGCTGGCGTGGCCGACGCCGCGCGCGCCGCCGAAGCGCTGCAGCAGTTTCGCCCGTTTCTTCGGGCCGACGCCGTCGATCTCCTCGAGCCGACTGGCGCCGGTGCGCACGCTTGCACGCCGGGCGCGCATTCCGGTGATCGCGAAGCGGTGTGCCTCGTCGCGGATCTGCGCCACCAGCATCAGCGCCGCCGATTCGCGGCCGAGCCCGACCTTGGGCCGGCCGTCGGCAAAGACCAGCTCCTCGAGCCCGACTTTGCGCCCTTCGCCCTTCTCCACGCCGACGATGCGGGCAAGCTCGATGCCCAGCTCTTCGAACACCTCCCGCGCTACCGAGACCTGGCCCCTGCCGCCATCGACCAGGACGATGTCCGGCAGGCGTGCCAGGCCCTGGCTCGCCGCCTCGACCAGCTTGGCGTAGCGACGGGTCAGCACCTGGCGCATCGCCGCATAGTCGTCGCCCGGGGTGATGCCGGCGATGTTGTAGCGGCGGTACTGCGCGCTCTGCATCTTGTGTGCCTCGAAGACGACGCACGACGCCTGGGTCGACTCGCCTGCCGTGTGGCTGACGTCGAAGCACTCGACCCGGAACGCATTCAGGTCCTCGACCTGCAGATCGAGCGCGTCGACCAGGGCCCGGGTGCGCGCCTGCTGCGAGCCTTCCTCGGCGAGGAGCTGGGCCAGGCGCAGCTCGGCGCCGGTGATGCACATGTCGAGCCAGGCCCGACGCTGCTCGCGCGGCTGGTGCTGCACCGTCACCTTGAGGCCGCTCTGCGCCGCCAGCGCCTCGACCAGGGCCTTGTCGACTGCGTGGCTGACGATCAGGAGCGGTGGCAGGCCGCCCTCGAGATAGTGCTGGGCGATGAAGGCCTCGAGCACCCGCACCTCGGGCGAAGGAGCGGTCGCCTGCGGTGCCGCGCCCTCCTCGCCCTCCTCCGCTTCGCGCGCCACTTCGATCGCGTGCTCGACCTGCTTCGGGAAATACGGGCGATCGCCGAGATGCCGGCCGCCGCGCACCATCGCCAGGTTGACGCAGGCCCGGCCGCCATCGACCTTGACCGCGAGGATGTCGGCATCGCGGGTGCGCGCACCGGTGTTGTCCTCGACCGACTGCTGGTGCAGCACCCGGGCCAGCGAGCCGATCTGGTTGCGCAGCTCGGCCGCCTGCTCGAACTGCAGCGCCTCGGCGCGCGCCATCATCTGCGCCTGCAGCGAGTCCATCAGCTCCTGCTGCTCGCCCTCGAGGAAGCGTTCGGCATTGGCGACGTCGCGGGCGTAGTCCTCGGGGCCGATGTAGTCGACGCACGGTGCCGAGCAGCGCTTGATCTGGTAGAGCAGGCAGGGCCGGGTGCGGTTGGCGAACACCGTGTCCTCGCAGGTGCGCAGGTGGAACACCTTCTGCAGGAGCTGGATCGAGTCCTTGACCGCCCAGGCGCTCGGGAACGGGCCGAAGTAACGATGCTTCTTGTCGACCGCGCCGCGGTAGTAGGCGACGCGCGGAAAGCGATGCGACTCGATCTTCAGGTAGGGGTAGCTCTT
>DATCGH010000064.1:0-2277 GCA_036509055.1 Caldimonas sp. | reverse complement strand
GCGACCTTCGGCGACGCGACTCTGTACCGGGTGCAGGCCGGGCCCTATGCGAGCCGTGCCGACGCCCAGGGGGCGGCGGCGCGGGTGCGCGATGCGCTCGGGCTGGTGCCGGTGATCGTCGAGCGACGCTGAGCGAGCGGCTATTCGCCGGCGCCCCTAGCGACCGCCGGTGACCTCGAGGATCGAGCCGGTGGTGTAGCTGGCCGCGTCGGAGAGCAGGAAGACGATCGCCTCGGCCACCTCTTCGGCCGTGCCGGCGCGCTGCATCGGCAGCAGCGGCAGCATCTGCGCCACCCGGTCGGGCGTGCCGCCCGAGGCATGGATCTCGGTCTCGATGATTCCCGGGCGGACGGCGTTGACCCGGATGCCTTCGCCCGCGAGCTCCTTCGCCAGGCCGATGGTGAAGGTCTCGATCGCCCCCTTGGCTGCCGCGTAGTCGACGTACTGCCCCGGCGCGCCGAGCTTGGCCGCGGCCGAGGAGACGTTGACGATCGCCCCGCCGGCGTGGCCGCCGGCGCCGCGGGCGGCACCGGGCTTGGTCGTCATCCGCCGGATCGCCTCGCGGGCGCAGTAGAAGCTGCCGAAGACGTTGATCGCGAACATGCGCTGCAGGCGCGCTGGCGTCATCGCGTCGACGCGGGCGCCGAGGTCGACGACGCCGGCGTTGTTCACCAGGCCGGCGAGCGGCGGCAGGGCCTGGTCGATGGTCTCGAACATCGCCTGCACCTGGGCATCGTCGGCGACGTTGGCGTGGACCGCCAGGGCGCGGCCGCCCTGGGCCTCGATCGCGGCGACGACCTTCTCGGCCGCGGCCGCGTCGTGCATGTAGTTCACGGCCACGGCCCAGCCGCGCGCCGCGCAGAGCAGGCTGGCGGCCCGGCCGATGCCACGCCCGCCGCCGGTGACGAGGACGCTTTTCCCGGAGAACTCATTCGTCATCGTCTTCTCCGGACCCGTCGTCGCCGCCGCCCTGCTCCTTGGCCTTCTTGTCGAGGATCGCCTGCATCGGCGCGAGGTTGTCGATGAAGCCCGCCACCGGCACCGGCCTGGCGAGCCGGAGCTGCGGCGCGAACAGGTGGTTCATGTACAGCTCTTCCCCGAAGCGACCGGTGCGCTGCATGTTGAACCAGACCTGCAGGGTCACGCCGACGGCGAAGCCGGTCACGGCGACCGCGCGCATCAGGCGCTCCCGGCCCGGCTCGACCGCGAGCAGGTGGAAATAGATCGTCGTCGCCACCGTGGCGATGACGGCGACGAAGGCGAAGTCGGTGACCCAGGGCCAGGAGAAGGCGAAGGCGAGGAGCGGCGGCAGCGTGCCGAGGACGACGAACGCCAGGCTGGCGATGACGAACACCCGCACATGCCAGCCGAAGCTGCTCTGCCGGGCGAAGATCTTCGACAGCAGCGCCCAGAAGCCGCACCACAGCGACGCGACCAGCAAGGCGCTGAGGACGGCCTTGCCGATCTCGCGGCCCAGCCCGTCGGGGTCGTTGTCGATGTAGGTGTTGAGGAGGATGAAGACGAGCGAGGCGAGCGCCAGGCCGGCGGTCGGCAGCCAGCGGATCTCGCGCGCGAGCATCGGCGCGAGCGTCACCTCCGGCGCCAGCGCATGCCCGGGCAGGCGCAAGCGCAGCGCGTTGCGGCCGATCTGCAGGTCGAGGTCGCGGTCGGTGTCGACGAAGGTCTTGGCGCTGCCGCCGGCGATGCGCTCGCGGCCGACCTGCAGGCCGTTGTTCGTCGGCCCGGCGGTGACCACCAGCGAGTCGGCGCCGACGCCGCCGGTCGCCGGCACCAGCTCGATGGTGGCGTGATGCGGCGCGACGTGCGGCTCGGTCAGCACCACGTCGTTGTCGAGGGCCCGGCCGATCGTCACCGGCCAATGCTCGATGCGCCAGGCCTGGCGCACCATGCCGTCGCGGTCGAGCGCCTCGAGCAGGGCTAGCGCACCCATCGGAACGCGTCGAGATAGTGCTGGGCGAGCTTCTGGGCGTTGCCGAAGCTCACGCCCTGGGCATCGAAGCGGCCCTGGACGCCGGACTCGGCCTGGTCGAGCGTGGCCACCAGGACCGAGACGTCGTAGAGCTGGGGCAGCTTCTTGTAGGCGCGCATGCAGACCACGGCGCGCAGCGGCAGGCCGTCGCGATCGATGTAGTCCTCGTTGCAGCGCGGCTTGGTCTGGTGCTGCGAGGACAGGCGCGAGAACGATTCGTTCTTGAAGCTCTGCGAATAGCGCGACGCGAACCGCAGCGCGCCGATCTTCGAGCCGTCGTAGCTCTC
>DATCGH010000063.1:0-3762 GCA_036509055.1 Caldimonas sp. | reverse complement strand
GCCTGGCGCTGACGCATTCGAAGACGACGCCGGTGGGCCTCGGGCACGGAGCGGAGCAGGGCGACCCGCCACTCCGATCCATCGCCCAGGCAAACAACGACTGGCTAAAAAACGAAAGCGGCAGCATCGAACGGGCCGATGCTGCCGCTTGACGAGCCGCCGGCGCTTCGCCGCCCGGGTGCGCGCCGCCTGGCGCTAAGCGCTTCGTTAAAAGGAAAGCGGCAGCATCGAACGGGCCGATGCTGCCGCTTGACGGGCCGCCGGCGTTTCGCCGATCGGTCCGACCTCTGCGCCGTCGTCAGATCTTGTCGATGGCGTCCTTGACCTTTTCCTTGGCATCGCCGTAATTCTTCTGCACCTTGCCGGCGGCCTTGTCGACCGTGCCTTCGGCTTCGAGATCCGGGTTGCCGATCGCCTTGCCGGTGCTTTCCTTGATCTTGCCCTTGGCCTCTTCAACGCGGCCCTTGACCTGGTCCTTGTTCATGAAAAATCCTCTTGCTGAAACGGTTGCTGGAGTCGGCACGAAGCCGATGTCTGCACTGTCTCAGGAGGACTTTTTCCGGTCTGTCGGCGACCGCACGCCGAGGGCGTAGGACGTTTCCTTGCCTCAGCCGAGGGCGGCGCGCCGGCCGCGAACCGCACGCGCGAAATGACCGCCGCCGAGGTCCATCAAGAAGGCGCCGAGCCAGGCCGAGCCCGAGCCGGTCGGGTAGACGCGCTCCTCGCCGGTCGAGCAGCAGCGCACCCGGAGCACGCCGCCGATGCCGTCGAACAGGTCCGACCAGGCCGGACGCTCGTCCTCCTCGACCTCGAAATCCGCGACCTCGAAGCCCTTGGCGCGCAGCACGCCGCTCAGCGCATGGCTGGCGGGCGGGTCGGAAGGAAGGACGGCTTGCATGGCGATGACGGATTCACGCACATCCCGGGCCACCTGTGTGTCGGACAGGTGCCTGTCAGCGCATCGGCGAGGCCGATGGCGTGCGCTATTTCGCGTCGCCGGGCTTTGCCTGTGGCGCTCAGCCCGCAGGCTCGGCCTTCTTCGCGCCGCGGATGTTCATCGCCGCGAGGCAGAGTTGCAGGACCACCAGCGCCCAGGCGCGGGAGTGCAGGCCCCACACGATCCAGAGCGCGTTGCTCAGAAGAAAGATCCAGAAGCCGAGCAGGCGCCTGCGCTTCAGGCTCGAAGCGACCAGCCATGCCGCCCAGACGGTGACGGCCATCGCCGGCCATTGCACGAGGTCGAAGGCATCCATCGCGACGAGGATAGGCGCTTGTGCATTGGTCCACGGTCCGCTCCGGCATTGCCCGGTTCCGCTGCCGCGGGGCGCCCGGGTCGGCGTGGAACCCGACTACAGTGCGCCGACCACTCGCTGCATCGCCGCTGCCCGCTTCGCTGCAATCCATGACCTCGAGCCGCCCCCTCCGTGTCTTCGCGCTGGTCGGGCTGTGGCTCGCGCTGGCTGCGGGCTGCGCGCTGCCGCCGGCAGGCGACGGCGGCGCGAAAAGCGGGCCGTCGGCCTCCTCCGGTACCCCTCCGCCGGCTGCGCCCGAGCCCGCGCCCGCGGCGCCGCCGGCGGCCTTCGCCGACGTCGTGGCGCACGCCGGCGAGCAGTTGCTGCGCGACGCGCAGGCGGTCGTCGCCGTCGGCCCGCGCGAGCTGATCATCGATCCGCTGATCGATGCCAGCACCGGCCAGCAGACGGCGGGCACGGTGCAGACGGGACAGCAGCTCGCCGCGCTGGTCAAGAGCCGCGCCCCGCAATGGAGCGTGCGGCCGCTGACTCGCACCAGCCTGGCCAGCCAGCCGCTGCTCCTGATCGGCACGCTCACCGCGATCAACACCAAAGGCATGCGCGACGAGAACGCGGATGCGTTCCGTGTCTGCCTGGTGCTGATCGACCTGCGCACCGGCAAGCTCGTCGCCAAGCGGGTCGATCGCGCCACGCTCGCCACGGTCTCGGCCGAGCCGACGCCGTTGTTCCGCGACAGCCCGACCTGGGCGCTCGACCGCACCGCCGCGGCCTACATCAAGTCGTGCCAGGGAAGCTCGCCCGGCGAGAGCGTCGATCCCGCGTACCTGCTGCGCCTGCCGGCGGCGGCGATCGTCGCCGAGGCGCAGGCGGCGTTCGCCGAGAACAAGCTGGCCGAGGCCTATCGCCTGTTCCGCGAGGCCCAGACGGTCGCCGACCCGGACGACCTGCGCATCCTCAACGGCCTCTACCTCGCCGGCTGGCGCACCGGCAAGAAGAAGGAGGCGACCGAGACCTTCGGCCGGATCGTCGGCATCGGCCTCGACAGCAAGAAGCTGCCGATCAAGATCTTCTTCAACCCCGGGCAGACGACGCTGCTGGCCTCGGCCGACCTGCAGGCGCAGTACGCGGTCTGGCTGCGCGAGGTGGCGTTCCAGGTCGGGGTGCGCGAGACCTGCATGAAGGTGGTGGGCCACACCAGCCGCACCGGCAGCGCCGCCGGCAACCTGGCGCTCTCGCAGCGCCGCGCGGCGATCGTCAAGCAGACCCTGGAACGGCTGAACAAGAGCCTGGACACGCGCCTCTCGAGCGAGGGCGTGGGCGCGAACGAGGTCATCGTCGGCCTCGGCACCGACGACATGCGCGACGCCCTCGATCGGCGGGTCGAGTTCCGCACCGTCGACTGCAGCTAGCGCCTTCGCCGCGTACGTTTCGTAGCCGGGGCGGCTTGTCGCCGCGGGAAGGCATCGGTTAAGGTGCGGCTCCATGCGGGCCTTTGGCGTCCTGTCGCAGCCGCGCAGCGCGCTTGCCGCGCTGGCGCTGGGCCTGCTCCTCGCCGGCTGCGGCTCGGCGCCCAAGCCCGCCCCGGACCGGCCGTCGACGGGGCGCCCGGCGCCTTCGTCCGACCGTGACGGCGTTGGCGCCGACGTGCCGTCCGACCTCGCCAGCCTGCCCGACGCCGAGCCGCGGGTCGAGCCCATCCGCCCCGGCGGCGCGAACAAGCCGTACACCGTGCTCGGCCGCGACTACGTGCCGATCACCCGCGACAGCGTCTTCAGCGAACGCGGCCTGGCGTCCTGGTACGGGAGGAAGTTCCACGGCCGGCGCACCGCCAACGGCGAGACCTACGACATGTACGCGATGACGGCGGCGCATCCGACCCTGCCGCTGCCGAGCTATGCGCGGATCAGGAATCCGGCCAACGGTCGCGAGGTCGTGGTGCGGATCAACGACCGCGGCCCGTTCCATGCCGGGCGCATCGTCGACCTCAGCTATGCCGCGGCGCTGCGCCTCGACCTGCTGCGCGGCGTTGCCCCGGTGGAGCTGGAGCGGCTCACCTTCGATGAGATCCGCGCCGGCACTTGGCGGCGCGGCGATGCCGAGGCGACACGGCTGGCGAGCGCGACGGCGCCGCGCGGCGCTTCGGCGGCGAACGCTGCGGCCGCGACGATGGCAGCTGCCCCCGTTCCCGTGCCCGCCGCTGCCGTCGTTCCGGTGGCGGCGTCGCCGGCCGAAGCCGTCGACGAGCTCGCGGTCGCACCGCCGCAGGCCGTCGCGTCGATCGCCCCCGGGCAAGTGGCGTCGACCGCGCCAACGCCCCCGGTATCGACCGCGCCGCCGGCGCGCGGCTTCTGGGTGCAGCTCGGCGCGTTTCGCGAGTCGGCCGGCGCCGAGAGCTTCCAGCGGCGCGTCGCCGACGAGGTCGAGTGGCTGCTGCCGGTGCTCGCGACCTATGGCGACGCGACCCTGTACCGCGTCCAGGCCGGTCCTTATGCGAGCCGCGCCGACGCCC
>DATCGH010000062.1:0-6189 GCA_036509055.1 Caldimonas sp. | reverse complement strand
GTGCGGGTGCTGCTCGACGCGCTGGAGACGCTGCGCGACCGCGACCGCTGAGCCGGAGTCTCGTTGTCGCCGCCGGCGACTGCTGCTAGCGTGCGCCTCCCCAACAAGGAGAACCCATGAACCCGAACCAGGCCCTCTGGGAAAAGGGCGACTTCACCCGGCTGGCGAACAACATGCGGGCCAGCGGCGAGGCCTTCGTCGAGCGCCTGGGCGTCGGCCCGGAAACGAAGGTGCTCGACCTGGGCTGCGGCGACGGCACCACCGCGCTGCCGGCGGCGCAGCGCGGCGCGCACGTGCTGGGTGTCGACATCGCCCGCAATCTGGTTGAGGCCGGCAACCGGCGCGCTCGCGCCGCGGGCCTCGGCAACCTCCGCTTCCAGGAAGGCGACGCCTGCGACCTGCAGCCCCTGGAGGACGACAGCTTCGACCTCGTGGTCAGCGTGTTCGGTGCGATGTTCGCGCCCAAGCCGTTCGAGGTGGCCAAGGAAATGGTTCGCGTCACCCGGCCGGGCGGGCGCATCGTCATGGGCAACTGGATTCCGGACGACCCCACCCTGGTGGCGCAGATCCTGAAGGTGAGCTCGGCCTATTCGCCGCCGCCGCCCGTCGGCTTCATCAGCCCGATGACCTGGGGCGTGGAGAGCCACGTGCGCGAGCGCTTCGCGGCCGCCGGCGTGGCGGCGGACGCGGTCGCCTGCGAGCGCGATACGTTCACCTTCGAGTTCGACGGCACGCCGGCGCAGTTCGTCGAGCAGTTCCGGGACTACTACGGCCCGACCATGAACGCCTTCGAGGCTGCGGAGAAGAACGGTCGCGCGGACCAGCTCGCCAAAGACCTGGAGGATCTGTTCCAGAGCCAGAACAGGAGCGGGCGCGCCGATCGCACCCTCGTTCCGGCGACCTTCCTGCGTGTGACGGTCGAGGTGCAGTAGCTCCGGGAACTAGCGAGGCGCGCGCCTTCCGGTCAGCGCCTCCGGTTCCAGCGTCATCAGTGCCTGCAGGAAGCGCTCGCCCGCCGCGAGCTGCGCCAGCGACACGTACTCATCGGCCTGGTGCGCCTGGGCGATGTGCCCGGGGCCGCACACCACCGTCGGGATCCCGGCCTTCTGGAACAGGCCGGCCTCGGTGCCGAAGGCGACGAGCGTGGTCGCCTCGGCCTCGGCCAGACGGCCGGCGAGCCGCACCGCGGGGTCGTCGGCGCGGGCGAGGAAGGCGGGCGTTTCGCAGATCGTCTCGAAGCGGATGCCGGCCTCGGGCGCCACCGCCTGCATCGCCGGCTCGAGGCCGGCGGCGAAGGACGTCACCTCGGCCTGCATCGCGGCGACGTCGCTGCCCGGCAGGTTGCGGAACTCGTAGTGGAAGCGGCAGTCCTCGGGCACGACGTTGTCGGCGATGCCGCCCTCGATGACGCAGACCGCGCCGGTCGTGTACGGCACGTCGAAGCCCGGATAGTGCGGCCCCTGCTCGCGGTAGCGGGTCGACATCTCCGAGAGCTTGCCGACCACCCGCGCCCCGACCTCGATCGCGTTCACCGCCTGCGGTGCGAGCGACGAGTGCGCCGCCCGGCCCTTGATGCAGCAGCGCCAGCGGTACACGCCCTTGTGCGCCAGCGCCGGCACCATGCCGGTGGGCTCGCCGACGATGCAGGCCAAGGGCTGGATGCCGCGCGCGTGCAGGTCGGCGATGAGCCGCGGCGCGCCGAAGCAGCCCACTTCCTCGTCGTAGCTGAAGGCGTAGTGGATGGCGAACGGCAGATCGGCAGCGAGGAAGGCCGGCGCCTGCGCCACCGCCAGGCCGATGAAGGACTTCATGTCGGCGCTGCCGCGGCCGTAGAGGCGGCCGTCCTTCACCTCGGCGGAGAGCGGCGAAAGCGACCAGTCCTGGCCGTCCCACGGCACGGTGTCGGTGTGGCCGGAGACGATCACCCCGGCCGACTTGCCCTCGCCGACGGTGGCGAAGAGGTTGGCCTTCTTGCCTTCGTCGTCGAAGGTGAGCGTGCTCTTCACGCCGTGGCGCGCGAGTTCATCGCGGAGGAAATGAATCAGCTCGAGGTTCGAGTTTCGGCTGACCGTGTCCATGCGCACCAGGGTGCGCGCCAGCTCGAGGGCATGCGCCGAGGGCGCGAGGGCGAGGTCCATCGACGCAATATAGCGGCTGGGCTACGCTCGCAGCCACCATGAGCGATGCCGACCCCTTCCAGCCGATCACCCGCGACGAGATCGCCGCTGCCCAGGCCCGCATCGCCGGCGACGTGCGCCGCACGCCGCTGATGCGCCTGCCCGGCCGCCAGCTCGGCCTCGATGGCGCCGAGGTCTGGCTCAAGCTCGAGCACCTGCAGGTCGGCGGCAGCTTCAAGGCGCGCGGCATGTTCAACCGCATGCGCTCGAACGCCGTGCCCGAGGCCGGCGTGGTGATCGCCTCGGGCGGCAACGCCGGCATCGCCGTTGCGGTGGCGGCCCAGGCGCTGGGCGTGCGCTGCGAGGTGTTCGTGCCGGAGGCGTCGAGCGTGGCGAAGCGCGCCAAGCTCGCCGAGCTCGGCGCCGTGCTCACCGTCACCGGCGCCAGCTATGCCGATGCGCTCGCCGCCAGCCTCGCCCGCCAGGCACAGACCGGCGCGTTGCTGATGCATGCCTACGACCAGCGCGAAGTCGTCATCGGCGCTGGCACGCTGGCCGCCGAAGTGGAAGAGGAGGCGGGCGTGCCCGACCGGGTGCTGGTGAGCGTCGGCGGCGGCGGGCTGATCGCCGGGGTCGCATCGTGGTTCCAGGATCGATCCTGGATCGACGCGCTGGAACCGGCGCTGGCGCCGACCTTGTATCGGGCGCGGGAGGCGGGTGCGCCGGTCGACGTGGTCGTGAGCGGCGTCGCCGCCGATTCGCTCGGGGCGCGGCGCATCGGCGCGATCGCCTGGGAGGTGACGCAGCGGCATGTGGATGCGGCGCACCTGCTGGACGATGCGCCGATACGAACGGCGCAGGCCGACCTGTGGAAGACGCTGCGCCTCGTGGTCGAACCGGCAGCGGCACTTCCCCTGGCCGCGCTCACGACCGGGATCGTCGCGCCGCGCAAGGAGGAGAAGGTGCTGCTCGTGGTCTGCGGCGCGAATCTCGACCTGGCGTCCCTGGCCATCTAGGCGGCAGTCGAGAGCAGCATGCGCAAGACGGCATCCTCCGGGGGCCTGGTGTATTCGACCGAGGCAGGTCGCATGTGCCCCGTCTGCCGGCAGCCGATCGCTTCCTGCAGTTGTGCCGCTGCGCGCACACGCGCAACGACGGCCGGCGACGGCATCGCCCGCATCCGCCGCGAGACCGGCGGCCGCGGCGGCAAGACCGTCACCACCGTGACCGGCCTGGCCCTCGACGAACCGGCGCTGGTCGCGCTCTCCAAGCGCCTGAAGGCTGCGTGCGGTACCGGCGGCACGGTGCGCGATGGGGTCATCGAGCTGCAGGGCGATCAGCGCGAGCAACTGACCTCCCTGCTCGCCAAGGAAGGCCTCCGGAGCAAGCTCGCAGGTGGCTGAAGCCTGCCGGGGAGCGCCGGGGCGGCCCGGTAGCACGGAAGTTGCTTTTCCGGGTGCCATGCACCCCGCTCCGCCACCGACGATCCGCCCCGCCTCCCCGATCCAGGACTACCTCGACGAGCTCCACGCCCGCTTCAGCGCGCTGCGCAGCGGCCAGGTGGCCAGCTACATCCCCGAGCTGGCCAAGGCCGACCCCGCCTGGTTCGGCATCGCCATCGCCACTGCCGACGGCCAGGTCTACGAAGTCGGCGCCTCGCGCCAGCAGTTCACGATCCAGTCGATCTCCAAGCCTCTGGTCTACGGCATCGCTCTCGAGGACCAGGGCGCCGAGGCCGTGCGCCGAAAGGTCGGCGTCGAGCCTTCGGGCGACGCCTTCAACGCCATCAGCCTCGAGCCGCACACCGGCCGGCCGATGAACCCGATGATCAACGCCGGCGCCATCGCCACCGCCTCGCTGGTAAAGGGCGAGAGCCCCGAGGCGCGGCTGGCGCGTGTGATGGGCGCCATCTCCGCCTATGCCGGCCGGCCGCTGGCGCTCGACGAATCGGTGTTCGAATCCGAGCGTCGCACCGGCCATCGCAACCGCGCCATCGGCCACATGCTGCGCAACTACGAGATCCTGGGCGATGCGCCGGAGCCGGTGCTGGACCTCTACTTCCGCCAATGCTCGGTACTCGTCGACGGCCGCGACCTGGCGCTGATCGCCGCGACCCTGGCCAACGGCGGCGTCAATCCGATCAGCGGCCAGCGCGCCGTCGCCGCGCAGCACGTCGGGCCGATCCTCAGCGTGATGACCACCTGCGGCGTCTACGACCTCACCGGCGAGTGGGTCTACAGCGTCGGCATGCCGGCCAAGAGCGGCGTCGGCGGCGGCATCATCGCCGTGCTTCCCGGGCAGCTCGGCATCGGCGTCTTCTCCCCGGCGCTCGACGAGCGCGGCAACAGCGTGCGCGGGGTCGAGGTCTGCAAGGCCCTCTCGCGCGAGCTCGACCTGCACTTCCTGCATCCGCCGCGCACCGCGCAGACGACGGTGCGTGCCCGCTACACGCTGGCGACGAAGCGCTCCAAGCGCCGCCGCTCGTCGGCCGAGAGCCGCCTGCTCGAGGAGCAGGGCGCCACCGTGGCGGTCTTCGAGCTGCAGGGCGACCTACGCTTCGCGACGCTGGAGCCGGTGCTGCGCGACATCGAGCTCGCGGCCGACACACTGCGCTTCGCGGTGCTCGACTTCAAGCGCGTCATCCACGTCGACGAAGCCGCCACGCGCATGCTCGCGGCGCTGGTCGCGAGCGGCGCCGGACGGGACCGGCGGATCGTGCTGACGCGGGTGCGCCGGGGCGAGATGCTGGCGTCGTTCGGCAGCGTCCTCGACCCGCGGCACGCGCACAGCGTGATCTTCCAGCCCCAGCTCGATGCCGGGCTCGAGTGGTGCGAGCGGGCACTGATCGCCCGCGCAGCCACCCTCCGCCCCACGCCGCCGATCCACAACCTCGCCGAGCACCGCTGGTGCAGCGGCGTCGCCCCCACCGACCTGGTGTACCTGCAGGCCTACATGGATCAGCGCACCTACGACGCGGGCACGCTGATCGTGCAGCGCGGCGACGCCGCCGATCGCCTCTACTTCCTGCTGCGCGGCGAAGTGAGCGTGGTGCTGGCGCAGGCCGCCGGCGGCCACCAGCGCCTGTCGACGCTGACCGCGGGCATGGGCTTCGGCGAGCTGGCCGTCTTCGCCGGCGGCGTGCGCTCGGCCGACGTGCGCGCCGACACCACGGTCGAATGCTGGATCCTGCACCGCGATGCGCTGGCCCGGGTCGAGCGCGAGCGCCCGCCGCTGGCGCTCCTCGTCATGAGGAACCTCTTGGCCAGCACGATCGAGACCGTGCGCCGGCTCACCGCCGACGTCGCCTCGCTCGAATCCTGAGGCGAAGCGCGGCGTCGGCTCTCAGGCGCCGACAGGGTTCTCCTTGGCGCGGCTCGCGGCGAGCTGGCGCTCCAGCCGGCTCCGGTCGGCCAGCAGCCGGCCGGCAACCAGGTTCACGATCTCGAAGCCGAATGCCGGGTTCTGGAAATAGAGCTGCTGGAAGGTCGCCTCGTCGATGCGCAGCACGGTGCTGTTCATCGTGCAGCGCGCGGTCAGGGTTCGCTGCTTGTCGGGCGCGAAGAAGGCGATCTCGCCGAACAGCATGCCGGGCTCCATCGTCTGGCCGATCTCGACCCACTCGATCCGCCCTTCGGCGAGGAAATAGAGGTGATCGGCGGCGTCACCCTTGTGAAACAGCACCTCGCCGGCCTTCAGGCGCTTCTTGCGCATGTAGGGCTTGAGCCAGACACCGGACAGATCGCCCGTGGCCGCCGCCGCGCGCACGCGGCGGGTCAGGCGCACCATCTCCGCGGCGCGGTAGATGTTGAACGGCAGGAGCGTGCCGTGCAGCAGCATGACCACGATCGACGGCTGGAGCGCGCCGTAGATGAGAAAGAACAGGTTGCCGCCGACCGCGAGGCAGCGCAGCGGGATCATGGTCTTGACGAAGGAGCTGATGATTCCCAGCGCCGCGGCGAGCGCCCCGCAGCACAGGGCGAAGATGCCGAGCGGCGTGGCGACTGACGACGCGAGCCCGGCGGCCGCGACGGCGATCAGTTCCTGCGGTGATGGCATGCCGTGTGTCCTTGTG
>DATCGH010000061.1:0-5814 GCA_036509055.1 Caldimonas sp. | reverse complement strand
GACCCTGGCTTCGGCGTCGCCGCCCGGCGACTGGCTGGTCGAGACCAAGTTCGACGGCTACCGGCTGATGGCGCGCATCGAGAACGGCAAGGCGAAGCTCATCACCCGCAACGGCCACGACTGGACCAAGAAGATGCCGGCGCTCGCCGCCGCCATCGAGGCGCTGGGCGTCGACTCGACCTGGCTCGACGGCGAGATCGTCGTCATGAGCGAGGCCGGCGTGCCCGACTTCAACGCCCTGCAGAACGCGATCGACAGCGTGGCCGGCGAGGAGATCGACTACTTCGTGTTCGACCTGCCGTTTCATGCCGGCCGCGACCTGCGCAAGGTGCCGCTGCGCGCGCGCCGGGCCCTGCTGCGCGAGATCGTCGAGGCCCACGCTCTCGACCGGGTCCGGCTCAGCCAGAGCTTCGAGGCGGCACCGGCGCAGATGCTCGAGGCGGCGCGGCAGATGGGCCTGGAGGGGATCATCCTGAAGCGCGGCGACGCGCCCTACGTGTCCGGCCGGACCGAGACCTGGCTCAAGCTCAAGTGCCACGCCCGCCAGGAGCTCGTGATCTGCGGCTTCACCGACCGCGCCAACGCCCACGGCGAGGTCGGCAGCCTGCTGCTCGGCTACCACGAGGGCGGCGAGCTCAAGTACGCCGGCAACGTCGGCACCGGCTGGAACGCGAAGACCGGGCGCGACCTGCATGCGCGGCTGGCGAAGCTCGAGGTCGCCGAGCCGCTGTTCGATGCCGAGTCGCTCAAGCCCGGACGCTGGTCGCGGCGCACCGCCGGCGGCGAGCGCTGGGTGCGGCCCGAGCTCGTCGCCGAGGTCTCGTTCGCCGAGTGGACGCCGGACGGCCATGTGCGCCAGGCGGTGTTCCAGGGCCTGCGTCTCGACAAGCCGGCGGCCTCGGTGACCCGCGAAGTGGCGCGCGGGCCGGCGGCCGCGCCGTCCTCACCGGGCGCTGCAAGCGTCGCGGCGCCCCGGGCCAGCAGCATCAAGGTGACGAACCCAGAGCGGGTCATCGACCCGTCGACCGGCCTCACCAAGCTGGCCCTGGTGCGCTACTACGAGAGCGTCGCCGAGCGGATCCTGCCGCACCTCGTCGACCGGCCGGTGTCGCTGGTGCGCGCCCCCGAGGGCATCACCGGCGAGCTGTTCTTCCAGAAGCATCCGGAGACGCGCATGCCGGGGCTGCGCGTCCTCGACAAGGCGCTCTGGCCGGGGCACTCGGCGCTGCTCGCGGTCGACACGCCGGATGCGCTGGTCTCGGCGGCACAGATGAACACGGTCGAGTTCCACACCTGGAACTCGACCGCCAGGCGCATCGATCAGCCCGACCGCGTCGTCTTCGACCTCGACCCGGGCGAGGGCGTGTCCTGGGCGCACGTGCAGGAGGCCGCACTCCTGGTGCGCGCCCTGCTGCAGGAGCTCGAGCTCGAGAGCTGGCTCAAGACCAGCGGTGGCAAGGGCCTGCATGTGGTCGTGCCGCTGGTCCCGAAGCTCGGCTACGACGCGGTGAAGGGCTTCTCGCACGCGATCGTGCAGCACCTGGCGAAGACGATTCCGCAGCGCTTCGTCGCCAAGAGCGGCGGCAGCAACCGCGTCGGCCGGATCTTCGTCGACTACCTGCGCAACGGCCACGGCCAGACCACGGCCACGGCGTTCTCGGCCCGCTCCCGGCCCGGCCTCGGCGTCTCGATGCCGGTGGCCTGGGAGCAGCTCGGCGAGCTCAAGGGCGGCTCGCAATGGAGCATCGCCACGGCGCGCGAGTACCTGAGCTTCCAGACGACCGACCCGTGGGCAGGGTATTGGCCGGCGAAGCAGACGCTCGCCGCCGGGATGAAGATACTGGGTTTCCACCCAGCGGCGGAATAGCAACGGTCGGGGTGACAAGGCCCCGTTCCAGACCGTATGCTGCGCGTCCGCCGCAGCATCCCCCACCGGTTGCCACGGTGCAATCAGGAGTTTCGATGGCTGCCCGCTCGATCGCATCGCTCTCGCTTTCCTTCGGTCTCGTCTCGATCCCGGTAAAGCTCTATTCGGCGACCGAGAGCTCGGCCACCGTGCGCTTCAACATGCTCGCCAAGGACGGCTCGCGCCTGAAGCAGCAGTACGTGTCCGAGAAGGACCAGAGCGTGGTCGAGCGCTCGGAAATGGTGAAGGGCTACGAGTTCGAGAACGACCGCTTCGTCATCTTCTCGCCCGACGAGCTGAAGGCGCTGCAGGAGAGCCCGAGCCACACCATCGACATCGTCGCCTTCATCCCCGACAAGGCGGTCGATCCGATCTTCTACGACAAGGCCTACTTCCTCGCCCCCGACAAGCGCGGCGCGAAGCCGTACAACCTGCTGATCGAGGCGATGCGGGCGAGCGGCCGCTGCGCCCTCGCCAAGTGGGCTTGGAAGGGCAAGCAGTACGTGGTGCAGGTGCGCTCCGCCGAAGACGGCCTGGTGCTGCAGCAGTTGCTCTATGCCGACGAGGTGCGCTCGCTCAAGGAGCTGGGCATCGAGAAGGTCACCGTCTCCGAGGCCGAGCTCAAGCTGGCGATGCAGCTGATCGACCAGATCTCCGAGGACACGTACGACCCGACGATGTTCGAGGACGAGGAGAAGAAGCGCATCCTCGCCGCGATCGACGAGAAGATCGCCGGCAAGCAGGTGGTGGCGATGGAGCCGGTCGAGCCGCAGCCCGGCGGCCAGGTGATCGACCTGATGGAAGCGCTGCGCGCCAGCCTGGGCACGCGCGGCGCCGCCAAGGGCAAGGCGCAGGCCAAGGCCGCGCCCGAGCCGGCGCCGGCCGAGGCGGCCAAGGAGCGCAAGGGCGTCAAGCGTGCGCCCAAGGTCGCCGAGGAAGTCGCCGCCGCACCCGCCCGGGTCCGGGCGAAGAAGTGACGCGCAAGCCGCTCGACAGCCCCTACACGATCCGCAGCATCCAGGAGATGCTGGGCCTTTCGCGCGGCGTCATTTCCAGCCTCATCGCCGCCGGCTTCGTCGCGCCGACGCGCGGCGCGCGCGGCGAGTACCGCTTCACCTTCCAGGACGTGGTGCTGCTGCGCACCGCCGCCGAGCTGCAGGCGGCGCGGATCGCGCCGCGCCGGATCCTGCAGGCGCTGCGCCGCCTGAAGGAACGACTGCCGGCCGAGCTGCCGCTCGCCGGTTTGCGCATCAGCGCTGTCGGCAACGACGTCACGGTGCGCGAAGGCGGCGCGCAGTGGCAGGCGGATTCGGGGCAGCTGGTGATGGACTTCCAGTTCGCGCCGGTGAAAGGCAGCGTCACTTTCCTGCAGCGCCCGTCGGCGTTGGCCCCGGCACCGGCATCGGTGCGGCTGCCGGCCTCCGCCGAGGCGATCGACGCTGCCTTCGGCCTCGGCGAGGCGCTCGAGTCGACCGATCGCAAGGCCGCCGAGGTCGCCTACCGCAAGGTGCTGGCGCTCGACCCGGATCATGCCGACGCCTATCTGAACCTCGGCGCGCTCCTCTGCGAAGCGAAGCGCTGCAAGGAAGCGGTGGCGCTTTACGACGAGGCCCTGCGCCGCAAGCCCGGCGAAGCTTTGCTGCACTTCAACCGCGCGGTCGCGCTCGAGGACCAGGGCCGACCGATGGAAGCCCTCGCCGCCTACAACGTCAGCTTGCAGCTCGCGCCCGACCTGGCCGACGCGCACTACAACGCCGCCCGGCTGCACGAGCAGCTCGGCGATGCGAAGAACGCGGTCCGCCATTTCAGCGCCTACCGCCGGCTCGAGCGCCGTCGCTGACATGGCCGGCCCAAAGCGCATCGCGCTGGTCGTGATGGGCGTCTCCGGCTCGGGCAAGTCGACCGTCGCCGCCGGCATCGCCGAGGCGCTCGGCCTCGGCTTCATCGACGGCGACGGCCTGCATTCGCCGGAAAGCGTCGCCCGCATGCAGGCCGGCACGCCGCTCACCGACGACGACCGCTGGCCCTGGCTGGCGCGCATCGCCGCCACCCTTGCCGACGAGGTGCAGTGGCCGGCCGGGCTGGTCATCGCCTGCTCGGCGCTGCGCCGGGTCTATCGCGACCGGATCCGCGCCGGCGCGCCGGGTGTCCGCTTCGTCTTCCTCGACGGCCCGGCCGAGGTCATCCGCGCCCGCATGGCCGGCCGCAGCGGCCACTACATGCCGGAAAGCCTGCTTGCCAGCCAGCTGCAGACGCTCGAGCCGCCCGGCGCCGACGAGCCCGACGTGCAGCGGCTGGAGATCGAGCGGCCGGCCGCGGCGCTGATAGCCGCCGCCGTGCGCGCGCTCGGCCGCTGAAGGCCGGCGCCGCTGCGCTTCTTTACGTTCGCGACCGCTGCCGACAACACGCCGTCGCTACGCTGCGGGCGATTCGATCGGCTTCGGGAGCGAGCCTTGGCGAAATGGACGAGCGTCGCGGCGACGGCTGCACTGCTGTCGCTCGGTGTCCTGATCGGCATGGCCGATGCCGCCGATGCCGGCCACGCGCCGCCGTCGCAGTCCG
Organism: Caldimonas sp.; assembly: GCA_036509055.1. Taxonomy (GTDB): domain Bacteria; phylum Pseudomonadota; class Gammaproteobacteria; order Burkholderiales; family Burkholderiaceae_C; genus Schlegelella_A. The sequence goes on along the minus strand of DATCGH010000061.1, from coordinate 1,346 downwards.
ACTGTGCGGCCGGCGCGCTAGCCGCCGGCGCCACTGCGATCTTCGCCGTCCCCGACTGGCCCGACCGCGACTACGACCTCTCGCTGCCCGCGTCCTTTCATTGCGGCACGCCGGTCCCGGTGCTGATCGTGTTGCACGGCGGCGGCGGCAACAAGGACAACATGCGGCGCCTCGTCTGCCCGGTTGGCGACCGCGCGAGCCCGGGCTGCCTCGACCGCGTCGCCCACGCCGCTGGCATGGTGGTGGTCTTTCCGAACGGCAGCGATGCACCGGCCGCCCGGCTGCTGAGCCGCGGCGGCCTTCGCACCTGGAACGCCGGCGGCGGTCGCGACGGCGCCGTCTGCGTCAGTGGCATGGCCTGCAGGCGGGGCGTCGACGACGTCGCCTACATCCGGGCGCTGCTGGCCGATGTCGGTAGCAGGGTCGCCGTCGATCCGAAGCGCGTCTTCGCCACCGGCTTTTCCAACGGCGCGGCGCTGGCGCATCGCCTCGCCTGTGAAGCGGCCGACCTGTTCGCTGCGGTCGCACCGGTGTCCGGCGAGAACCAGGCGGCGCTCGCGTCCTGCACGCCGTCGCGCCCGGTTGCGGTGCTCGTCATCCACGGCACGCTCGATCGCTGCTGGCCCTATACCGGCGGCGCCGGCGGCTGCATCGCCACCGGCCGCTACGTCTCGGTCGAGGAGACGCTCGCCGGCTGGGCCGCGCGCAACGGCTGCCGCGCAGACGCGACGCGGACAACGCTGCCCTCGCGCCCGGGCATCGCCGACGGCACCCAGGTCGTGCGCCACGACTACGCCGGCTGCGCCGCCGGCGGCGCGCTGCAGCACCTCGAGGTGGTCGGCAACGGCCACTTCTGGCCCGACGGCCAGGCCTACGCCCGCCCCGCCCTGCTCGGCGGCACGCTGAGCCGCCAGCTCGACGCCGGCAGGGCGATCGTCGACTTCCTGAGCGCGCACGCCCGGCCCTAGGGCCTGATAACGTCGGCCGATGAGCCGACTTTTCGACCCCTTCCAGATCGGCGAACTCCGGCTCGCCAACCGCATCATCATCGCGCCGATGTGCCAGTACAGCGCCGACGAGGGCTCGGCGACGGACTGGCATTTCATCCACCTCGGCCATCTCGCGTTGTCCGGCGCGGCGATGCTGATCGTCGAGGCGACCGCGGTCTCGCCCGAGGCCCGGATCACGCCGACCGACCTCGGCCTGTACAGCGATGCCAACGAGGCCGCGCTCGCCCGGGTGCTGAACGCCGTGCGCGCCCACTCGCCGATCCAGCTCGCGATGCAGCTCGCCCACGCCGGCCGCAAGGCCTCGAGCCGCGCGCCCTGGGAGGGCGGCAAGCAGAT
>DATCGH010000060.1:0-2537 GCA_036509055.1 Caldimonas sp. | reverse complement strand
CCACCCTGATGTTCGAGGTCGAGCTGCTGCGCGCCTGACAACGAACGGAGACGCCCCGCCCATGCCCGTCCGCTACGACATCGTCCACACGACGGTGTACCGCTACCGCCAGCCGGTGACCTTCGGCGAGCACCGGGTGATGTTCCGCCCGCGCGACAGCCACGATCTGCGCGTGCTCGCCACCGATCTCGACGTCAGCCCCGAGGCGGACGTGCGCATGATCCAGGACCCGCTGTCCAACTCGGTGGCGCTGGTCCAGCCACTGGAGAAGGCCGACACCCTGCAGATCGTCTGCAGCTTCACGATCGAGCACGCGCACTCGATGAACCTCGAGCTGCCGCTGTCGCCGGGCGCGGAGCTGTTCCCGTTCGCCTACACGCTCGAGGAGCGCTACGACCTCGAGCACTACCTGCGGCCCTATCACGACGATCCCGACGGCGAGCTCACCGCCTGGGCGCGGCAGTTCATCCGCACCGACGGGCCGACCGGCACCCGCGACCTGCTGGTGGCGATGAACCAGAACATCCGCGACAAGTTCGTCTACGCCGCCCGCGACGAAGAGGGCACGCAGCAGCCGCACGAGACCTTGAAGCTCGGCAGCGGCTCCTGCCGCGACTTCGCCCTGCTGATGATGGAAGCCGCGCGCCGCCTCGGCTTCGCGACCCGGTTCGTCTCCGGCTACCTGTACGACCCGGCCCTCGACGACGGCGAGGACAGCGGCACCGTCGGCGCCGGCTACACCCATGCCTGGCTGCAGGCCTACCTGCCGGGTGCCGGCTGGGTGCCGTTCGATCCGACCAACAACCTGCTCGGCGGCACGCAGCTGATCCGGGTCGGCATCGCCCGCGATCCGTCGCAGGCCGCGCCGGTGTCGGGCAGCTGGTTCGGCGAGAGCGGCGACTACCTCGGCATGGACGTCAGCGTCACGGTGCAGCGGCGCTGACCGGCGTCGACCCGCAATGAAAAACGCCGCCCTCGGGCGGCGGCTTCACCAAAAACGCCGCCCTCGGGCGGCGTTTTCGTTGCAACGAGGCAGGCTCAGCGCGAGAAGCCACCCGGACGCGGACGCTGCCCCGGCTTGCCGCGTGGCTTGAACGACGAGGGGCCCGGCCGCGCGGGCGCGCGGCGTTCGTCCCATCCCGGGGCGCGGCGCTCTTCGCGCACCGGCAGGGCGCGGTCGAACGGATTGCCGCGGGCGCCGGCGTGGGCCGGCGCGTCGCTGCCGCGATGCTCGAACGGGCGGCGCGCATCGCCGCGCCGCGGCGCATGGCCCGGCGGGCGCGAACCGGGCGCGTGGGCGTGCATCTTCGGCGCCTGCACCTTGGGCTCGAGGCCGGCGATCGTCGTCACCGGCATCGACTGGGTCGTGAACTGCTGGATGCGCCGGATCATGCCGCTGTCCATGCGCTCGGCCAGGGTGATCGCCAGGCCATTGGCGCCGGCCCGGCCGGTGCGGCCGATGCGGTGCACGTAGTCTTCCGGCTTCATCGGCAGGCCGTAGTTGATGACGTGGCTGATGGTGCGCACGTCGATGCCGCGCGCGGCCACGTCGGTCGCGACCAGGATCTTCAGGCGCCCGTCGCGCAGGCCCTGCAGGACGCGGTTGCGCCGGCCCTGCGGATGGCCGCCGTGCAGCGAGGCGACGTGATGGCCCATGTCGGCGAGGCGATCGGCGAGCCAGTCGGCATCCCGCTGGGTGCTGGTGAAGACCAGCGCCTGCGCCAGCTCGCGCTGGGTCAGGATGTGGTCGAGCAGGGCGTTCTTGTGCGCGCTGTTGTCGGCCCAGTGCAGGCGCTGCTCGATGTTGGCGTGGGTGTCGGTGTGCGAGGCGACCTCGACCTTCTGCGGATCGCGCAGCAGGCTGCGGGCCAGGTTGCCGACGTTGCCGAGGAAGGTGGCGCTGTACATCACGGTCTGGCGGGTGGCCGGAACGTGATCGGCGATCGTCCGGATGTCGTCGATGAAGCCCATGTCGAGCATGCGGTCGGCCTCGTCGAGGACGAGCATCTCGACGTGGCCGAGCTCGGCCTTGCCGGTCTGCAGGTGGTCGAGGAGGCGGCCGGGCGTCGAGATCAGGACGTCGAGCGGACCGCGCAGCGCCTTCAGCTGCGCGCCGTAGGGCACGCCGCCGACGACGGTGGCGACGCGCAGGCCGGGCACATGCCGACCGTAGGTCTCGGCGGCCTTGGCGATCTGGATCGCCAGCTCGCGGGTCGGCGTCAGCACCAGCACGCGCGGGCCGTAGACGCTGCCCTTCTCGCGCCGCTTGGTGGCATCGCCGCGGGCGGCGAGGATGCGGTGCAGCGCCGGCAGCATGAACGACGCGGTCTTGCCGCTGCCAGTGGCGGCGGCGACCATCAGGTCGGCGCCGGCGATCGCCGGCGGGATGGCGGCGGTCTGGACGGTGGTGGGGGCGTCGTAGCCGGCATCGGCCAGGGCGCGGGTGACGGGCTCGGGCAGGCCCAGGGATTCGAAAGTCATGGTTCTTCTCTGTCGTCGAACGCGAGCGCCGCCGCTTGCGCGCGGCGCGCTCGAAG
>DATCGH010000059.1:0-4429 GCA_036509055.1 Caldimonas sp. | reverse complement strand
CTTCTGGCCGAATGGATCGTCGCCGGCAGTCCGCAGAGCGACCTCTGGGACGTCGACATCCGCCGCTTCGGCCCGTTCATGGCCAACCGCAAGCTGCTCTCCGAGCGCACCGGCGAAACCCTCGGCCTGCACTACGCGATGCGCTGGCCGCGCCAGGAGCTCGAGACCGCGCGGCCGCTGCGCACCTCGCCGCTCTATGACCTGCTCGCCGCCCGCGGCGCGGTGTCCGGCGCGAAGAACGGCTGGGAGCGCGCCAACTACTTCATTCGCGCCGATGCCGGCAAGCCGCCGGGCGCCGCCCGCACCGTGCATCCGCACACCCTCGAAAAGCCGCACTGGCTGGCCGACGTGATCGCCGAGCAGCGGGCGACGCGCGAGGCGGTTGCGCTCTACGACCAGACCTCGTTCGGCAAGCTGCTGCTGCAGGGGCGCGACGCCCTCGCCGTGCTCGAGCGGCTCTGCGCCAACGCCATCGACGTGGCTCCAGGACGCATGGTCTACACCGCGCTGCTCAACGAGCGCGGCGGCTTCGAGAGCGACCTGACCATCACCCGGCTCGGCATCGACAGCTTCCTGCTCGTCACCGGCTCGGCGCAGCCGACGCGCGACGCCGACTGGATCGGCCGGCACATCCGCGCTGACGAATCGGCGACGCTCGCCGACGTCAGCGCCCTGACCGCGGTGCTCTCGGTGATGGGGCCGAACGCGAAGGAGCTGCTCTGCCGCGTCGGCGCGCCCGACACGGCGGCGCGACTGGCGCCCGATCGCCTCAAGTTCTCGTCCACCGCCGAGATCGACGTCGGCTTCGCCCGGGTGCGGGCGGCGCGCATGAGCTACGTCGGCGGTCCCGGTTTCGAGCTCTACGTGCCGACCGAGATGGCGCGCCACGTCTATCTCGCGCTGCAGGCGGCCGGCGCCGACCTCGGCCTCGCCGACGCCGGCTACTACGCGCTCGACGCCCTGCGGATCGAGGCCGGGCGGCGCGCCTGGGGCGCGGAGCTCGGGCCGGACGAAACCCCGTTCGAGGCGGGCACGCTGTTCGCGGTCAAACTCGACAAGCCTGGCGGCTTCATCGGCCGCGAGGCCCTGCTCGCGCGCCAGGGCGAGGCGCCGACCAAGCGGCTGGTGTCGCTGGTCTTCGATTCGGCCGATGCCTGGGCCTGGGGCGGCGAAGCGCTGCTGCGCGACGGCGAGCCGGCGGGCGAGATCACCTCCGCCGGCTGGAGCCCCAAGCTCGGCGCCTGCGTCGCCCTCGGCTACCTGCGCGGCGCGGCCGCGGCCGAGCGCCACGAAGGCACCCGCGTCGCGATCGACGTCTGGGGCGAGCGCGTTCGTGCGAGGGCCTGGGACGAGGCCGCCCGGATGCAGCGCGCGGCGATGTGAGCGAGCCGCCGCCGTTCTCGCTGCGCTCGATCGCCGTGCCGGCCTTCGGGCCGTCGCTGCTGTTCGCCATCGGCGAGGGCGCGGTCCTGCCCGTGATCGCGCTCGGCGTCCGCGATCGAGGCGGCTCGGTAGCGCTGGCGGCGCTCGTTGTCACGCTGATCGGCATCGGCTCGCTGGTGTCGAACCTGCCGGCGTCGATCCTCACCACGCGCTATGGCGAGCGCTGGGCGATCGTCGGCGCCGGCATCTGGTGCGCCCTGGCGATGGCGATCTGCATGGTGGTCCCGCACCTGGCCGCCTTTACCGTCGGCGTGTTCATGATCGGCATGGCCGCCGCGGTGTTCAGCCTGGCACGGCAGAGCTACCTCACCGAGGCGGTGCCCTTCCACTACCGGGCACGCGCCCTCTCGACGCTTGGCGGCGTGATGCGGATCGGCCTGTTCATCGGCCCCTTCATCGGCGCCGCGGTGATCCCGTTCACCGGCCTGGCAGGCGCCTATGGCGTCGGCGTGGTGGCGCTGGTGCTGTCGTCGCTGCTCGCGGCGCGGATGCCCGACCTGCCGGGCGAGCGACAGGCTGCGGTGCTCGCCGCCGTCGCCGCGGCGGCCGATGGAACGGCGCGGGGGCCGACGATCCGCGCCGTCTCGGTCAGCCACGCGCGCATCCTCCTCACCGTCGGCATCGGCGCCCTGCTCGTCAGCGCGGTGCGCGCCTCGCGCCAGGCGGTGGTGCCGCTCTGGGCCGACCACCTCGGCCTCGACGCCGCCACCACCTCGCTGATCTACGGCCTGGCCGGCGGCATCGACATGCTGGTGTTCTATCCCGCCGGCAAGGTGATGGACCGCAAGGGCCGCACCTGGGTCGCGGTGCCCTCGATGTTCATCATGGCCGCCGGCCTGCTCTACCTGCCGCTGGCGCACAGCGCCGCGACGCTGCTCATCGCCGCGCTGATCCTCGGCTTCGGCAACGGCATCGGCTCGGGAATGATCATGACGCTCGGCGCCGACTATTCGCCTGTCGCCGGTCGGGCGCATTTCCTCGGTGTCTGGCGACTGATGGCGGACCTCGGCTCGACCAGCGGTCCGGCCCTGATCTCCGTTGCGACCGCGCTGTTCTCGCTGGCCGCGGGCATTTTCTGCACCGGCCTGGTCGCCCTCGCGGCCGGCGCGGTGCTCTGGTACTGGATCCCGCGGACCGCGAAGCGCCCCGCCGTCTGAGAACGCGACGCCCCCGACGAGCCGGCCCTCGCGGCTCAGCCCGGCGACTTCCGCGGCTGCGTCGACCGCCAGGCCTCGTAGCGCGCCTTGGTCGCGTCGTTGGAGGGATAGAGCCCGGGCAGCGGCACGCCGGCCTCGACCTCGCGCATGATCCAGCCCTCGAGCCGCTCCTGCTCGAGCGCGCTCTCCAGCACCTCGTCGAGCAGCGCCGCCGGAACGACCACCGCGCCGTCGCCGTCGGCGACGATCACGTCGTTCGGCATGACGGCGACGCCGCCGCAGCCGATCGGCTCCTGCCAGCCGACGAAAGTGAGGCCGGTCACCGAGGCCGGCGCTGCGGTGCCCTGGCACCACACCGGCAGCCCCGTGCCGAGCACGCCCGCCAGGTCGCGGACGACGCCGTCGCTGACGAGGGCGGCAACCTTGCGCATGCTCATGCGGGCACAGAGGATGTCGCCGAAGATGCCGGCGTCGGTGATGCCCATGGCATCGACGACGGCGATCGCGCCGGCCGGCATCGCCTCGATCGCGGCGCGGGTGGAGATCGGCGAGGCCCACGAGGCCGGCGTCGCCAGGTCCTCGCGCGCCGGCACGAAGCGCAAGGTGAAGGCCCGTCCAGCGCGACGCCGCGCCACGGCCGCCTCGCCCACCGGCCGGGCGCCGCGGATCCAGACGTTGCGCAGGCCCTTCTTCAGGAGCACCGTGGTGAGGGTCGCGGTCGTCACCGACTCGAGCGCGGCGGTGGTCTCGGCAGCCAGGGGAAGCGGATCGATGGCATTCATGCGGGCAGGCGTGGTGGCGGCGGGGAGCGCGATTGTGCCCGCGCCCGGGCCACCGCCCGGGTTCGCCCCGGGTTAGCCGCATCGGCCACCGGTCGTCTTCGCACTAGCATGCGCCGACAACGACGTGGAGACCTCCGCATGCAAGACCCCGGCCGATCGCGGCGCACCGTCCTCGCCACCCTCGCCGGCGGCATCGCCTCGCTGGCTTTTCCCGCGCGGGCCCAGTCGCCGGCGTTCCCCAGCAAGTCGATCACCCTGATCTGCCCGTGGCCGCCGGGCGGCTCGACCGACCGGCACTTGCGCACCCTGGCCGAGATTGCCGGCCGCCACCTCGGGCAGACGATCGTGGTCGAGAACAAGCCCGGCGGCGGCGGCACCACCGGTCCCGGCACGATGGCGCTCACCGCCAAGCCCGACGGCTACACCCTCTCGCAGTTTCCGATGGGCATGCTGCGCCTGCCGCACATGCAGAAGATGCCGTGGGATCCGCTCAGCGACTTCACCTTCATCATCGGCGTCTCGGGCTACACCTTCGGCCTCACGGTCCGCGCCGACTCGCCCTACAAGACCTTCAACGAGTACATCGAGGCGGCGCGGCGCAGTCCGGGCGCGATCAACTATGGCTCCACCGGCGTCGGCACTTCGCCGCACCTGCTGATGGAGGAACTCGCGGCCAATGCCAAGGTGCAGCTCAACCACGTGCCGTTCAAGGGCAACGCCGACCTGCAGCAGGCGCTGCTCGGCGGCCACGTCATGGCGCAGAGCGACGCCTCGGGCTGGGACAAGTTCGTCGACGGCGGGCAGATGCGCCTGCTCGTCACCTTCGGCGAGAAGCGCACCAAGCGCTGGCCGATGGTGCCGACCGCGCAGGAGCTCGGCTACGGCGTGATCTCGACCTCGCCCTACGGCTTCGTCGGTCCCAAGGGCATGGACCCGGCCGTCGCCAAGGCGCTGCACGACGCCTTCCGCAAGGCCATGGACGATCCCAAGCACCTGGAGCTGCTCGACCAGCTCAACCAGGACGCCTGGTACCGCAGCGGCGACGAC
>DATCGH010000058.1:0-7782 GCA_036509055.1 Caldimonas sp. | reverse complement strand
CTACTCGCAGGTGGTGAGCCTCGACCTCGGCACGGTCGCGCCCAGCCTCGCAGGACCGAAGCGGCCGCAGGACCGGATCGAGCTCGGCAACGTCAAGAAGCAGTTCACCTCGCTCTTCTCCAAGCCACCGACCGAGAACGGCTTCAACCAGCCGGCGGCGCAGCTCCTGACCCGCCACCTGGTGCGGGCCGCGGATGCGCGCAACGGCGAAGGCGACGGCGCGAAGATTCCGCACACGCCCTCGGCGCCGCCGGGCGCGCCGCGCTCCGTCGAGGAGATGGCCGCCAACAAGCCGACGCTCGCCGCCGCGCTGCACGAGGCCGAGCCGGCCATTCCGGCGCACGGCGACATGACGGTCGGCAACGGCGACGTGCTGATCGCCGCCATCACCTCCTGCACCAACACCTCGAACCCGAGCGTGCTGCTCGCCGCGGGCCTCTTGGCGAAGAAGGCGGTCGAGGCCGGCCTCAAGGTCAAGCCGCACATCAAGACCTCGCTCGCGCCGGGCTCGCGCATCGTCACCGAGTACCTCACCAAGGCCGGCCTCCTGCCCTACCTCGAGAAGCTCGGCTTCAACGTCGCTGCCTATGGCTGCACCACCTGCATCGGCAACGCCGGCGACCTGACGCCGGAGCTGAACGAGGCGATCACCCGAAACGACCTCGTCTGCGCCGCGGTGCTTTCGGGCAACCGCAACTTCGAGGCGCGGATCCATCCCAACCTCAAGGCCAACTTCCTCGCCAGCCCGCCGCTGGTGGTGGCCTACGCGATCGCCGGCACGGTGCTGAAGGACCTGATGACCGAGCCGGTCGGCAAGGGCAAGGGCGGCAAGGACGTCTACCTCGGCGACATCTGGCCGACCAGCGACGAGATTGCGGCCCTGATGAAGCACGCCATGAACGGCAAGGCGTTCAAGGCCAACTACGACAAGGTCGCCAGCGAGCCGGGCCCGCTCTGGGAAAAGATCAAGGGCGTGCAGGGTCAGGTCTACAACTGGCCGGAGTCGACCTACATCGCCAAGCCGCCGTTCTTCGCCGGCTTCGAGATGCAGCCGCACCATGCCGAGATCGGCGTCAAGGGCGCGCGCGCCATCGGCCTGTTCGGCGACTCGATCACCACCGACCACATCTCGCCTGCCGGCGCGATCAAGGAGGCCTCGCCCGCGGGCCAGTGGCTGAAGGAGAACGGCGTCGTCAAGGCCGACTTCAATTCCTACGGCTCGCGCCGCGGCAATCACGACGTGATGATGCGCGGCACCTTCGCCAACGTGCGGATCAAGAACCTGATGATCCCGGCCGACGCCAACGGCTCGCGCGAGGAAGGCGGCGTGACGCTGTTCCAGCCGGGCGGCGAGAAGATGTTCATCTACGACGCGGCGATGAAGTACATGGCCGCGGGCACGCCGACCATCGTCTTCGGCGGCGAGGAGTACGGCACCGGCTCGAGCCGCGACTGGGCAGCCAAGGGCACGCAGCTGCTCGGCATCAAGGCGGTGGTGGCGAAGAGCTTCGAGCGGATTCACCGCTCCAACCTGGTCGGCATGGGCGTGCTGCCGCTGCAGTTCAAGTCCGGCGACTCCTGGGAGTCGCTCGGCATCAAGGGCGACGAGACCTTCGACGTCGTCATCGTCGCCGACCTGCGCCCGCAGCAGGACGCGACCTTGGTGATTCACTCGGCCGACGGCAGCAGCCGCTCGGTGCAGCTCACCCTCAGGATCGACACGCCGATCGAGGTCGACTACTACCGCCACGGCGGCATCCTGCCGTTCGTGCTGCGCCAGCTGCTGGCGGCCTGAGCGCGACCGGGATCGCGCTGCCGCCCAGCGGCAGCGCGGCTCCGGGTCGCCGTGGCTTCAGAACCGGCTCTTGGGGCCGTCGCAGGCCGGGTCGTAGCCGGTGCCGGCGTCACGCACCGTGCCGTCGGGCCGAATGCTCACCTGGTAGATGACGCAGTCGCCGTGGTAGTAGCGGTAGTTCCAGATCGTCAGGTTCTCCTGGCGCACGCCGAAGGTCCAGGTCGGCGGGCCGAACCGGGCCAGCACTTCCTGGCTGCTCATGCCGGGCTGAATCGTCATGAAGTCGGCCTCGGTGGGCATGCGACCGAGATTGCCCGGCGTGTAGCAGGCGGCCAGGACGGCGCTGACGGCGGCCAGGCCGGCGAGGCGAGCCCAGCGGATGCAAGCATTGCTCATCGGATGTCTCCCGGCGACGCCTGCCGGCGCGCCGCTTGCCATTCTGTGCGCAGCCGGCGGGCAACGCACGCCCGCTCCCTAGAATCGATTCGCCATGTCAGCTATTGCACGTCCTGACTTCGTCGACGTTCTCGATCACGGCATCCACGTCATCGACACCGGCTTTCATCGCCCCCGCTTCGACGCCGCCTACCTGATCGTCGAGAAAGGGCGCGCCGCCTTCGTCGACACCGGCACCAACCACGCGGTGCCGCGCCTCTTGGCCGCGCTCGACGCGGCCGGCCTGGCGCCGGAAGCGGTCGAGATGGTGATCGCCACCCACGTGCACCTCGACCACGCCGGCGGCGTCGGCCTGCTGATGCAGCAGTTGCCCCGGGCCCGGCTGATCGCGCATCCGCGCGGCGCCCGCCACCTGGTCGATCCGGCGCGCCTCATCCGTAGCGCGACCGCGGTCTACGGTCCGGAGGAGATGGAGCGCTCCTACGGCACGCTGGTCCACGTCGGCGCCGATCGCGTGGTCAAGACCGCGGACGGCATGACGTTGATGCTCGCCGGCCGGCCGCTGCTCTTTCTCGACACGCCGGGCCACGCGATGCATCACCACTGCATCTGGGACGAGCGCAGCCGGAGCTTTTTCACCGGCGACACCTTCGGTCTGTCGTACCGCGAGTTCGACAGCGCGCGCGGCGCCTGGATCATGCCGACGACGACGCCGGTGCAGTTCCAGCCCGCGGCCTTGCGCCGCTCGATCGAGCGGATGCTGGCATTCGCGCCGCAGCGCCTGCTGCTGACACACTACGGCCCGGTCCGAGACGTGCCGCGGCTCGCCGCCCTCTTCCTCGCGCAGCTCGACGAGATGGTCCCGCTGGCGCGATCGCTCGCCAAGGCGCCCGATCGGCACGCGGCGCTGAAGCAGGGGCTCGAAGCCATCCACCTGAAGAGCCTTCGTGCGCACGGCGTCACCCTGGCCGACGAACGCATCCGCGAGCTGCTCGCGCTCGACCTCGAGCTCAATGCCCAGGGCATCGGCATCTGGCTCGATCGCACCGGAGCCTGAACCATGTCCACCACACGCTTCGATTTCACCGGCCGGGTCGTCGTCGTCACCGGCGCCGCCAACGGCATCGGCGCCGCCTGCGCCCGACTGTTCGGAACCAGCGGCGCGAAGCTCGCGCTCTGGGATGTCGATGCCGCCGCGGCCCAGGCGCTCGCCGCCGAGCTCGGCGCCGACGCGCGCGCCATGCGCTGCGACGTGTCGAGCCGCGCCGAGGTCGACGCCGCCACCGCGGCCACCCTCGCCGCCTTCGGCCGGGTCGACGTCCTGATCAACAACGCCGGCATCTTTCGCGCCGCCGACTTCCTCGACATCAGCGAGGCCGACTGGAATGCGGTGATCGGCGTCAACCTCAAGGGCGCGTTCCTCGTCGGCCAGGCGATCGCGCGCGAGATGGCGAAGTCGGGCGGCGGCGCGATCGTCAACATGAGCTCGGTCAACGGCGTGATGGCGATCCCGACGATCGCCAGCTACAACGCCAGCAAGGGCGGCATCAACCAGCTGACCCGGGCGATGGCGCTGTCGCTGGCCGATCGCGGCATTCGCGTCAACGCGGTCGCCCCGGGAACGATCGCCACCGAGCTGGCGCAGAAGGCGGTCCTCGGCAGCGCCGAAGCCAAGGAGCGGATCATGAGCCGCACGCCGCTGCGGCGGCTCGGCGAGCCGGGCGAGATCGCCAGCGTCTGCGCCTTTCTCGCCAGCGACGCGGCGAGCTACATGACCGGCGAGATCGTCGTCGTCGACGGCGGCCGGCTCGCCCTCAACTACACGATGCCGCCGCTGCCGGCGGCCTGAGCGGCGGTCAGGCCGGTATGGCTGCCGTCCTTCGCGGCAGCGCGGCCTCGCGGATCGGCAGATGGATCAGCGCCGCGCCGGCGGCGAGCACGATGTCGGCGTACCACATCCAGTCGTAGCTCCCGGTCGCCTGGAAGGCCTTGCCGCCGAGCCAGGCGCCGAGGAAGCCGCCGAGCTGATGCGACAGCATGATGAAGCCGAAGAGCGTCGCCATGTGCGCGGTGCCGTAGAACTTGGCGACCAGGCCCGCCGTCGGCGGCACGGTCGAGAGGTAGGTGAGGCCGATGAAGGCGGCGAACACCAGCACCACGGCTTCCGTCTTCGGCGCGAACAGGAACAGCAGCACCGCGACGCCGCGTGCGGCATACACCAGCGAGAGCAGCGACTTCATGCGCCAGCGGCCGACCGCCCAGCCCATGGCGAGGCTGCCGACGATGTTGAACAGGCCGACGATGCCCAGCGCCCAGGCGCCGACCGAAGGCGGCAACTGGCAGGCAGCAACGACACCGGGCAGGTGGGTGGCGATGAAGGCGACGTGAAAGCCGCAGACGAAGAAGCCCGCGGCGAGCAGCCGGTAGCTCGGATCGCGCATCGCCCGGCCGATTGCCGCGCGGGTGGTCTCGCGCTTCTCGCCGGCCGCCGGCGAACCGGCCGGCGTCGCGGCCGACGTCTGGACCGAGCGGCCGCGCAGCAGCCAGGCCGCCGGCAAGGCCAGCAGCACGATCGCCGCCATGCTCTGCACCGCCACCGCCCAGCCGAAGCCGGCGGTGATGGCGCCGGCGATCGGCACGAACACGAACTGGCCGAACGAGCCGCCGGCGTTGACGATGCCGCTGGCCATGCCGCGCTTGTCCGGCGGCGTGAGCCGCGCGGTCGAGGCGAGCAGCACCGACGGCCCGGCGAAGCCGGCACCGCCGGCGGCGAGCACGCCGATGGCCAGGATCAAGCCGAGGGTGGTTGTCATGAAAGGCACGAGCGCCGTGCCGATGGCGACAAAGGCCAGGCCGATCAGCAACACCCTCCCGGCGCCATAGCGGTCGGCGAGGATGCCGGCCGCGGGCTGGGTCAGGCCCCACCAGAGCTGGCCGACGCCGAAGGCCAGGCTGATGCTCGCCAGGCCGAGGCCGGTGGTGGAGTTGATGACGCTGAGGAAAAGGCCCATCGACTGGCGCGCACCCATCGTCACCGCGAACACGCCGCCGGCCGCGAGCAGGACCAGCCAGAGCGTGACCCGGCGCTTCGGCGCGCCGGCGACTGCCACGGAATCAGCCATCGACAGCCTCCTCGGTTTTTTCGTTGATCGTCGCCAGGCAGTCGTCGAGCAGGGCGTGCAGGGCGACGACCTTCGCCTCGCCGAGCCGGGCATTGAGCGCGAGCTGCGCCCGCTTCCATTCGCGCTGCGCCTCGGCGTGCTTCGCCCGCCCGGCCGGCGTCGCCGTGACCCAGCGCGAGCGGCCGTCCGGCCCGGGGCCGACCTCGACCCAGCCGTTGGCGACCAATGGCTGGAGGTTGCGGGTCAGGGTCGAGGCGTCCATCTCCATCGCGTCGGCGATGTCGCCGGGCCGCGCGGGACCGAGCCGGGTGACGTAGGAGAGGAGCGAGTATTGGGTCGTCTTCAGGCCGGCGGCGCCGACGATGCGGTCGTAGTGCTGGCTCACCCGGCGCGTCAGCTGCCGCAGCTTGAGATTGGTGCAGCCGCGCGGTGTCGCCTGAGCGACGGCTGTCGACGTCGGTGCCTTGACCATGCGATGATTGTAGCTACAATTATTGCATCTGCAACTATTCAGGAAAGACCATGACCCAGGAAGACCGAATGACCCCCGCCGACCGCCTCGCCGAGTGGCAAGCCCTCGACGACCGGGTGCGCGCGGCGGTCAGCGGCTACGGCGTCTCGACGCGCGAGCAGATCGCCGCCATGTCGGGCGTGGAGATGCTGCGCGCCCTCATCGACGGCCGACTCCCCGCGCCGCCGATCACGAAGACGCTGGACTTCACGCTGGTGCTGGCGGAGGTCGGCCGGGTGGCGTTCCAGGGGCGCCCATCGCTCGCCCACTACAACCCGATGGGCACGGTGCACGGCGGCTGGTTCGCGACCCTGCTCGACTCGGCGCTCGGCTGCGTCGTGCAGTCGATGCTGCCCGCGGGCAAGGCCTACACCACCGCCGAGCTGAAGATCAACATCGTCCGCCCGCTCACCGACAAGACTCCGCTGGTGCGCGCCGAAGCGACCATCGTCCATTCCGGCGGCCGGATGGCCACCGCCGAGGGCCGCCTCACGGGATCCGACGGCAAGCTGTACGCTCACGGCTCCACCACTTGCTTCCTCCTCGACAATGCATGAAACCCTCACGCTACGGCGGGCGCTGACATGAGATTCCTGCACACCATGCTGCGCGTCGGCAACCTGCAACGCTCGATCGACTTCTATACCAAGGTCATGGGCATGAAGCTGCTGCGCACGACCGAGCGGCCGGAGCAGAAATACTCGCTGGCCTTCGTCGGCTACGGCTCGAATCCCGAGCAGGCCGAGATCGAGCTCACTTACAACCACGGCGTCGGCGAATACGAGCTCGGCACCGCCTTCGGCCACATCGCCATCGGCGTCACCGACGCCAAGGCGGCCTGCGACCGGATCCGCGCCGGCGGCGGCGCGGTGACGCGCGAGGCCGGGCCGGTGAAGGGTGGAACGACGGTGATCGCCTTCGTCACCGACCCCGACGGCTACAAGATCGAGCTGATCGAGCGCGACGTCTAGCGATTTGTCGGCCCTGAGGCCGGAGGGATCGGGGCGATGGGGCGCTCCCCTCCGCTCATGTCCCCCGAGCCGCGGCTGCGCCGCGTCTCTCCTCCTTTACTTCGCTACGGGGAGCGCCCCATCGCCCCGATCCGCTGCCAGTGCGCCGCTTCGGCGACCCGACGCACGAAGGTCTTGGGCACGGGGTGGGCCCCGCAGCGACGTAAAGGAGGAGAAGGCCGCCGCAGGTGGCCTTCTCTGGACAGGAGCGGAGGGGTCCGCCCCGTGCCCGAGGCCGGCCGACGTCGCCCGGTCGACGAGCCCCGAAGGCTCACGCCCTGCGCAGAGCGCTCGCCTCGCGGGCAAGCCGCGTGATCCGTTCCCAGTCGCCGGTCGCGAGCGCCTCGGCGGGGGTGAGCCAGGAACCGCCGACGACCTTGACGTTCGGCAAGGCCAGCCACGACGGCGCGCTGTCGATGCCGACGCCGCCGGTCGGGCAGAAGGCGATGTCGGCGAAGGGACTGGCCCAGGCCTTGAGCAGGGCCGGCCCGCCCGCCGCCGACGCGGGAAAGAACTTGAGGAAGCGAAAGCCGTCGTCGGCCGCCTGCATCACCTCGGTCGCGGTGGCGACGCCGGGCAGCAGCGGCAGGCCGAGCTCGCGGCAGGCCTCTGCGACCGAAGCGCTGTAGCCGGGGCTGACGCCGAAGCGCGCCCCGGCGGCCTGGGCCGAGCGCGCGTCGATGGCGCTGCGCAGCGTGCCGGCGCCGACGATCGCCTCCGGCACCTCGCGGGCGGTCGCCTCGATCGCGCTCAGGGCCGCGGCGGTGCGCAGCGTCACTTCCAGGACGCGGACGCCGCCGTCGACCAGGGCGCGCGCCATCGGCACCGCCTGCTCGGCCCGGTCGATGACGATCACCGGAATGACCGGGCCGAACGCGACGAGGTCGATCGGCTCCAGCAACCCGCCCGGGTCGGCTACAGCCATGTGCACGCGCCTTCCTCGGCCGA
>DATCGH010000057.1:0-5491 GCA_036509055.1 Caldimonas sp. | reverse complement strand
GCGCCAGCCGAGGGTTCGCTCGACGCCGTCGAACATCTTCACGACCTCGAGCTTGCCCGAGAGCACGGCGAAGAGCGCACGCTCGCCGCCTTCGTGAACGGCGTATTCGCCCGGCCGCAAGGACATGTCGGCCGAGGTTCGCACCAGGCGCTCGAGCTCGCCCTCGGACAGGGTCGAGAACAGCGGTACGGCGCGGACATCCTCGATCGTCAGCATGAATCCGGGTCCCCTCGAACGACGGGTCGAGACGGCCAAAGTCTAGTCTCGACCTCGGGCGGTTTCCTCGGGCGCCGGTTTGCGCTAGCGTGCCGCTTCGATCACTTCCCGGAGCAGGGCCATGGCGGACAAGGCGGAGATCAAGGTCGACAAGGCCGTCGTCTACGACAGCAAGCTCGAGGCCAACGTCAAGAAGACCGCGAAGGCCGCGGCCGAGGCGGCGGCGGGCGAGAAGTTCGAGGAGAGCTACGTCATCAAGCTCGTGCCCACGCTCAAGCTCGACGAGAAGGCGCGCGAGATCGTCGCCACCTGCACCTGGCAGATCTACGAAGGCGGCGGCACGAAGCTGTTCGCGCGGCTGAAGCAGACCAAGCAGTCGACGGCGCGGGCGACGGTCAAGCCCGACAAGATCACCCAGGGCAACCTCGACGACACCGTCGGCGCGGTCTGCGACAAGGAAGTGGCGGCGATCATGAAGTCGCTGAAGACGATGAAGTAGCCGCGGCCGGCCGTCAGGCGACGGCGTCGCTTTCGGCCGCGAGGCGGTCGTGCTCGCGCCGCCAGGCGCCCGGCGGCATGCCGACGGCGCGCTTGAAGGCGCGGGCGAACGCCGCTTCCGAGTCGTAGCCGACCTCGAGCGCGATCGCGGCGACATGGCCGCGGGTCTCGAGCAGCAGCCGCGCCGCGGCCTGCATGCGCCACTGCGACAGGTACTGCATCGGCGCCGCGCCGATCAGCAGCACGAAGCGCTCGTGCAGCGCCGAACGCGACAGGCCGACTTCGCGCCCGAGCTCGTCGATGCTCCAGGGATGCGCCGGCCGCTCGTGCATCAGCGCCAGCGCCCGGCCGACGAAGCGGTCGCGCAGCCCCGCCAGCCAGCCGCGGCTCTCCGCCGGCAGCCGGTCGGCGTAGCGCCGGACCGCATCGACGAACATCATCTCGCTCATCTTCGCCAGCATCGCCTCGCCGCCGGCCCGGTGCGCATGCGACTCGGCCACGGCCCGCTGCGTGAAGGCGGCGATCCAGGCGTTGTCGTCGTCGGCGCGGAGATGGAGCAGGCGCGGCAGGGCCGAGATCAGCGGGTTGAACGGATGCAGGTCGCAGCCGATGAAGCCGCAGACGATGCTCGTCTCGGCGTCACCGTCCGGCGGTGCCGCCGAAGACGGCACGCTGTCGCCACGGTAGGCCAGGCGCACCGGCAGGCGGTCGATCTTGGTCTCGGCCATCCAGCCGAACTCGGCGTTGCCGCGCATCCCGGGCGCGCTCGACACGACGTGGGCGTCGCCATGGGGAAACATCACCACGTCGCCGGCGGACATCTCGACCGAAGGCCCGCCCGGAATCGAAGCCCAGCAGTGGCCCTGGGCGAGCGCGTGGTATTCGATCACATGCTGGACGCCGCGCATCAGCATCGGCGCCAGCACGCTCGCCGGCGGCGCCTCGGCGGCCCAGTCGCTGCTGCCGCTGACGTTGAAGAAGACGGCGCCGCGCAGGCGCACGCCGCGCAGCACGTCCGAAAGGGTGTCCCGAGTCACGACAGGTCCGGACGCACGAGCAAGCGGGGCAGACGCAAGGTAGGGCGGATTCGGGGCTGCGTCGAAAGAATGGGCTTCCCCTTCGAACCTCCTCGCGGAGCACGACATGCACTCATCGACTTACCTCACGCTGGATGGCGACGTCCGGCAAATGCGCCAGGCCGACATCGATGCGCTCTCGGGTCGGATCAGCGGCGGCCTGCTCGGCCGCGGCGACAAGGGCTACGACGACGCGCGCAAGGTCTGGAATGCTACCGTCGATCATCGGCCGGCGCTGATCGCCCGCTGCATGAGCGACGCCGACGTCCAGGCCGCGGTGCGCTTCGCCGGCGAGCAGCGGATGCGGCTCAGCGTTCGCGGCGGCGGCCACCACATCGCCGGCAATGCGGTGGTCGAGGGCGGGCTGACGATCGACCTCTCGGGCTGGCGCACCGTCTCCGTCGACGCCGCCAAGCGCACCGCCCGGGTCGCGCCCGGCGCGCTGCTTTCCGACTTCGACCGCGAAGCGCAGGCCCACGGCCTGGCGACGCCGCTCGGCATCAACTCGACCACCGGCGTCGCCGGCCTCACCCTCGGCGGCGGCTTCGGCTGGCTGACGCGAAGCCTCGGACTGACGATCGACAATCTGCTCGGCGTCACGCTCGTCACGGCCGACGGCCGGCTGCACCAGGCCTCGGCGACGTCCGAGCCCGAGCTGTTCTGGGCGCTGCGCGGCGGCGGCGGCAACTTCGGCGTCGTCACCTCGTTCGAGTTCCGGCTCCATCCGGTCGGCCCCGAGGTCTGGTCCGGACTGGTCGTCTACGCCGGTGCGCAGGCGCGCCAGGTGCTGCGTGCCTGGCGCGACTTCAACGCCGCTGCGCCCGAGGCGCTGAGCGTCTGGGCGGTGCTGCGCAAGGCGCCGCCCCTGCCCTTCATCCCGGCGGAGCATCACGGCCGCGACGTCGTGATCTTCCCGCTGCTCTACGCCGGCGACAAGGCCGCGGGCGAGAAGGCCGCGGCGCCGGTGGCGACCTTCGGCACGCCGATCGGCACCCACCTCGGGCCGACCCCTTATGCCGGGTTCCAGCAGGCGTTCGATCCGCTGCTCGCGCCGGGCGGCCGCAACTACTGGAAGACGAACAACTTCAGCAGCCTGAGCGACGCCGCCCTCGACCTCATGATCGAAGCGGCCAGGAGCGGACCCGGCCCCGAGTGCGAGATCTTCGTCGCGCAGCTCGGCGGCGCGATGGCGCGGGTCGATCCCGCGGCCACCGCCTTCGTCGGCCGCGACGCCGCCTACATCATGAACGTGCACGGCCGCTGGGTCGACGCGGGCGACGACAAGCGGGTGCGCGACTGGGCGCGCAAGGTCTTCACCGACTCGGCACCGCATGCCACCGGCGGCGGCTACGTCAATTTCCTCACCGAGGACGAAGGCGAGCGCGTGGCCGCGACCTACGGCGCGAACTACGCCCGCCTGCAGGCGGTGAAGCAGCGCCACGACCCGGGCAACCTGTTCCGCGCCAACCTCAACATCGCGCCGCAGGCCGGTGGGTAGCCGAGCGCCTGGCCATGAAGAACGTCGATGCACGCGGCTGCGCCCTCTCGGGCGCGACGCCGGCCGCGGCCGAGTCGCTGGAGCGCGCCCTGGCGGCGCTGCTGGCGTGGCGCTCGGGCGCCGAGGCGCACGTCGCGGCGGCGCTCGAGGCCTCGCCGCGCCTGGTGATGGCGCACGTGCTCCAGGGCTGGATGCTGGCCTGCGGCCGCGATCCGCAGCGCGTCGCCGCGGTGCGCGAGGTCCTCGCCCGCGCCTCGGCGCTGCCGGCGAACGAGCGCGAGCGCGCCCACCTGGCAGCCCTCGCCGCGGTGCGCGATGACGACTACGACCTCGCCAAGGCGCTGCTCGGGGCGCTTCTGCGCACTCATCCACGCGACCCGCTCGCCCTGCACGCCGCCCATTCCTTCGACTACATCACCGGCGACACCGCCCGGCTGCGCGACCGCGTTGCGGCGCTGCTGCCCTCCTGGACCCACGACCTGCCGGGCTATCACGCCCTGCTGGCGATGCATGCGTTCGGCCTCGAGGAGTGCGGCGAGCATGCCCGCGCCGAACGCGCGGCGCAGGCCGCACTGGCGATGAACCCGCTCGACGCCCGCGCCCACCACGTGCTGGCGCACGTGTACGAGATGACCGGGCGGGCGGCGGAGGGCGGGCGCTGGCTGACGACGCATCGCGCGACCTGGAGCGCCGACAGCATGGTCGCGACCCACTGCTGGTGGCACCTGTCGCTGTTTCACCTGGCCAGCGGCAAGGCGGATCGCGCCCTCGCGCTCTACGACGAGCGCATCCGCGCCGGCGGCTCGGTCGAGGTCGCCGACCTGATCGACGCCTCGGCCCTGCTCTGGCGGGTGCAGCTCCAGGGCGGCGAGACCGGCGCGCGATGGCGCGAGCTCGCGGCGGCCTGGGCGGTGCACATCGACGATCGCTTCTGCAGCTTCTCCGACCTGCACGCGATGCTCGCGTTCGTCGGCGCCGAGGAGTGGGAGTGCGCGAAGCGCCTCGAGCGCAGCCTGGCCTCGAGCCAGGCGCTGGCGACGCGCCACGGCGAGACCACGCGCCAGCTCGGCCTGCCCGCCTGCCGTGCGCTCGTCGCCTTCGGTCGCGGCGACGACGGCCTCGCGGTCTCCCTGCTCACGGCCATGTCGCCCCAGGCGCGCCGGCTGGGCGGAAGCCACGCGCAACGCGACGTGCTTCAGCTCACCTTGCAGCGTGCCGTGGAGCGCCTTCGCGGCACTCAGCGCACCGGTCGGATCGAGTTCGCCACCACGTAGCTCGCGACCTGCCGTCTTCAGAACGCTTCAGGCGTCTTTAAGACGGGCAAAGGACTGCTCAGGGGGTGCGGCCGGACAGTAGCGCCATCGACAACACATCGATGTCGCCGACCCAGGAGCCGCACCATGAACACCCTCTCCCGCACCGTCCGCCTGATCTCCGCCGCCGCCGCCGTCGCCATCACCCTGGCGCTGCTTCAGGCGATGTTCGCGATCGCCGAGCCGCAGCGCAGCACCCTGATCGCCAAGCTGGAGCGCGCCGACCCTCCGGTTGCGACGACCGTCACCGTGGCGGTGGCGGCGACCCCCGGCGCCAAGATCGCCAAGTGATGCTCGACCTGCCGGCCGCTCAGGTTGCCGGCTTCAGCGCATGCACCGCGACCGCCGTCGAGCTGCCCGGCAGCACGGCCGGCGAGACGCTGTCGGTCGATACCCGTCCGGCGACAGCGGCGCGGGTCGCGCCGTCGATCAGCACCGCGCCGGCGCTGCCGCCGGCCACAGCCTCTAGCCGGGCCGCGCGCTCCACCGCCGCGCCGACGCAGACGTACGCGCTGCGCTGCGGCGTGCCGGTGTAACCGGCGACCACCTCGCCGCTGGCGATGCCGATGGCCAGCCCCACCGGCGCCTTGCCGATCGCGGTCCGTTCGGCGTTGAACTGCGTCATCAGCTCGCCCATCTCCCGCGCCGCCTGCACCGCCTTTCCCGGTGCCACGCCGCTCGCTGGAGGCATCGCCGCGCCGAACGCGGCGCTGATCACGTCGCCGGCGATCTGCAGGACGGCGCCGCCCTGGCTTTCGACGGCGTCGAGCATCAGTGTCGTCCAGCTGCCGAGCAGCTCGAGCGTCTCCTGCGCCGGCTGGCTCGCGGCGAGGGCGTCGAGCTCGCGCAGGCGGGCGACCAGGATCGTGGCCTCGGTCCGCAGGCCGGTC
>DATCGH010000056.1:0-3635 GCA_036509055.1 Caldimonas sp. | reverse complement strand
TCGCGCCGCTCTGGTGGCTGGACGCCGCGGCGATGCTCTGCGCCGGCCTCGCCTTCTACATGCTGCACAACTCGATGCAGACCGAGGCGACCGAGCTCGCGCCCTCGGCCCGAGGCTCGGCCGTGGCCCTCTTCGCCTGCGGCTTCTTCATCGGCCAGGGGCTCAGCCCGCTGCTGTTCGGCGGCCTGCTGCATGCGCTCGGGCCGCAGCTGTCGCTGGTCCTCGTCGCGGCGGCGATCGTCGGCCTCGGCCGGGTCGTGGTCTCGCGCATCGTCGACCGGCCGCGGCTGGCGACGGTGGTCGTCGGCTGAGGCGGCCCGCGGCTCGGCCCTGGCGGCTGGCGATAATCCGTCGCCCTTCCCGTCCAGGCTCGATCCTTGCCGCAACCGTCCGTGCCGCCGCGTCGTCTTCCTCCCCTGCGGATCACCGCCTACACGACCACCACCGCGGCCGGCCCCGGCAAGGCGGCGCTGCTCTCGGCCCTGCGCTCCGGCAAGAGCGCGCTGCGAGCCAACGACTTCGGACCGAGCCCGCTGGCCACCTGGATCGGCCGCGTCGCCGGCGTCGAGTCGCAGGCCCTGCCGAAGCCGCTCGCCGACTGGGACTGCCGCAACAACCGGCTGGCCTGGCTCGGACTCCTCGCCGACGACTTCATCGACGCCGCCCACGCGGCGCGCGAGCGCTACGGCGCCGCCCGGGTCGCGCTCGTGCTCGGCACCTCGACCTCGAGCATCGGCGCCACCGAGGACGCCTACCGCGCGCTCGACGGCGAAGGCCGGTTTCCGCCGGACAACCGCAACCCGCTGGTGCACACGCCGCATTCGCTGACCCGCTTCGTCCGGGAGGCGCTGGCCCTCGAAGGGCCGAGCGTCACCGTCTCGACCGCCTGCTCGTCGAGCGCCAAGGTGTTCGCCGCCGCCGAGCGGATGCTCCGCCTCGGCCTGGTCGACGCCGCGATCGTCGGCGGCGTCGACACCCTGTGCGGCAGCGTCCTGTTCGGCTTCAACGCCCTGCAGCTGGTCTCGCCCGATCCGTGCCGGCCGTTCGACGCCGGCCGCAGCGGCATCAGCATCGGTGAAGCGGCCGGCTTCGCCCTGCTCGAGCGCGCTGCCGGGGCGCACGCCAGCGACGGCCTCGCCCTGCTCGGCTACGGCGAATCCAGCGACGCGCACCACATGTCGACGCCGCATCCCGAAGGCCTCGGCGCCGAGCGCGCGCTCGACGACGCCCTGGCCCGGGCCGGCGCCGACGCGAGCGAGATCGACCACATCAACCTGCACGGCACCGCCAGCCACAAGAACGACGAGGTCGAGGCGGCGCTGGTGGCGCGGCGCTTCCCGGCACGAAGCCACGCCGTCTCGACCAAGGGCTTCACCGGCCACACCCTCGGCGCCGCCGGAATCGTCGAGGCCGCGGCCAGCCTGCTGGCGATCGAGCACGGCTTCCTGCCCGGCATGGCCGGCACGCGCACCCTCGATCCCGCCTGCGGGCCGCAGATTCGCATCGAGCCGTCGCGCGGCGAGGTCCGACTCGCCGTCAGCAATTCGTTCGGCTTTGGCGGCAACAACTGCGTCCTGGTGCTCGGCCGCAGCGCGGGGGCGCGAGCATGAGCGCGCTGTCGTTCCGGATCGAAGGCATCGCCTTCTGGTCGGCGTCGCTGCCCGGCTGGCCGATCGCCCGCGCCGCCTTTCGCGGCGAAGGCGCGCCGGTCGATCCGCCGGCCAAGCGCCCGGCGCCCGAGATCCTGGCGCCGGCGGAGCGCCGGCGCGCACCCGACAGCGTCGCGCTCGCCCTCGAGGTGGCGAGCGCCGCGGTTCGCGCCTCGGGTCGCGACCCGGCGACCCTGCCCTCGATCTTCACCTCGGCACACGGCGATCTCGCGGTCAACGACTACATGTGCGCGATCCTCGCGACCCAGCCGACGGCGATCTCGCCGACGCGCTTTCACAACTCGGTGCACAACGCCGCCGCCGGCTACTGGACCATCGCCACCGGCTGCCATGCGGCGAGCAGCGCCCTGACCGCGTTCGACGCCAGCTTCGCCGCCGGCCTGCTCGAAGCGGCGACGCAGTGCGCCGCCGACGAGCGCCCGGTGCTGCTGGTCGCGTTCGACGTCCAGGCGGTGGGCGCACTGGCAAGCGTGACCCGCAGCGACGGCCTGCTGGCCACGGCGCTGGTCATCGCCCCCGCGGATGCCGGCGGCAGCGCGAACGGAGCGTCGTTCGCGGCCACGCTCGTGTCCGGTCCGAGCCGGCCGGCGGCGCTGCGCTCCGCGGCGGCGCAGGCTCTCGGCGGCAATGCGATGGCCGATGCCCTGCCGTTCTTCGAGGCGCTCGCCCTCGGCCCGGGCAGCGCGCTCGACCTGCCGCTGTCGCGCACCCTGGCGCTGCGCCTGGCGGCAACCGCGTGAAGCCGCAGCACGACGTCGTCATCGCCGGCGGCGGCCTCGCCGGCCTGACCCTGGCGCTGCAGCTGAAGCAGCGCTTCGCCGACCTCGACATCCTGGTGCTCGAGCGCAGGCGCCATCCGGTGCCCGAAGCAGCGCACAAGGTCGGCGAGTCGTCGGTCGAGATCGGCGCCAACTACTTCAGCCAGGTGCTCGGCCTGAAGCAGCACCTCGAGGAGTGCCAGCTCAAGAAGTTCGGCTTCCGCTTCTTCTCGTCGGAGGGTCGGCGCGACATCGAGGCGGTGACCGAGATCGGCGCCAGCCGCTACCTCGCGGTGCCGAGCTACCAGATCGATCGCGGCATCTTCGAGAACTTCCTCGGCGAGGAGGTGCAGCGCCGCGGCATCGCCTTCGTCGACGGCGCCCGGGTCCAGGACATCGCGCTGGGCGAGAACGGCGGTCTGCACCGGATCGACTGGCGTGCCGGCGAGGAGCAGCACACGACCGAGGCACGCTGGGTCGTCGACGCCTGCGGCCGCGCCGGCCTGCTGAAGCGAAAGCTCGGCCTGGCCGAGGCGAACGCCCACGACGCCAATGCCGTCTGGTTCCGGATGCAGGACCGGATCGCGATCGACGACTGGCCGACAGACCCGGCCTGGCGGGCGCGCTGCGAGCCGCCCGCGCGCTGGCTCTCGACCAACCACATGGTCGGCGCGGGCTACTGGGTCTGGCTGATCCCGCTGTCCTCGGGCTCGCACTCCGTGGGCATCGTCGCCGACGCGAAGCTGCATCCGCTTTCGACCATGAACACCTTCGAGAAGGCGATGACCTGGCTCGGGAAATACCAGCCGAGCGTGTTCGACGCCCTCGACGACAAGCGCCACCGGCTGATGGACTTCGCCTTCTTCCGCGACTTCTCCTACGGCTGCAAGCAGGTCTTCTCCGGCCAGCGCTGGGCCCTCACCGGCGAGGCGGGCCTGTTCCTCGATCCGTTCTATTCGCCGGGCAGCGACTTCATCGCCATCGCCAACACCTACATCTGCGAGCTGCTGGAGCGCGACCGCGCCGGCCGGCCGCTCGATGCGCATGCGCAGATCTACGACCAGATCTTCCACTCGTTCTACGAGAGCACGCTCGCCCTCTACACCGACCAGTACGCGATCTTCGGCGACCCCGAGGTGCTGCCGGTCAAGGTGATCTGGGACTACACCTACTACTGGGGCGTGCTGTCGCAGTTCTTCTTCCAGCG
>DATCGH010000055.1:0-3746 GCA_036509055.1 Caldimonas sp. | reverse complement strand
AGGCGACCGTCGCGGCCGCGGTCGAGGCGCTCGGGCCCGCCGCGACCGGCGTCGCCGCCGACACCGGGCGCATCGAGGGCATCGAGCGCGTCGTCGCCGCGGCGCGCGAGTTCGGCGGCGGCCGGCTCGACGTCCTCTTCTGCAATGCCGGCATCGGCGCCTACGGGCCGATCGCGACGATCACCGAGCAGAAGTGGGACGAGGTGATGAACGTCAACCTGAAGGGCGTCTTCTTCACGGTGCAGAAGGCCCTGCCGCTGATGACCAGGGGCGGCGCGATCGTCCTCAACGCCTCGGTCGCGGCCGGCAAGGGCGACCCGGGGGGATCGATGTATGCCGCGAGCAAGGCGGCGGTGCGCTCGCTCGGCCGCAGCCTCGGCGCCGAGCTGGTGTCGGCCGGCATTCGCGTCAACGTCGTCAGCCCCGGGCCGATCGAGACGCCGATCTTCGGCAAGGCGGGCATGAACGACCAGCAGATCGCCGACCTCAAGGTCGCCTGGTCGGACCGCAACCCGATGAAGCGCTTCGGCACGCCCGAGGAGGTCGCCGCGACGGTGCTGTTCCTCGCGTCGGACGCGGCGTCGTACATCACCGGCGTCGACCTGCTGGTCGACGGCGGGCGCGGCAGCTTCTGAGGCGCGGCGTTCGCCGCTCTTGCCGGTAGGCTCGGCGGCGGATCAGCGTGGCGGCGCGGGCATCGCGCCTGTCGACGATCCCGCGCCGGCCTCGAAGGTCAGCGACGACCACAGGCTCTCCCAGCGCGCACCGCTTGCGGCCGGCGCGTCGATCATGTGCACCGTGCTGATCAGCCAGATGCCGCCCTCGGGCAGGACGAAGCGGACGCGGCCTTGCGCATCGGAGCGCGCCGAGACGCGGCGCTCGTTGCCGTCCCTCGGGAAGGCCTTGACCAAGGCGCCTTCGAGCGGCTGGCCTCGATAGAGCAGACGCAGCGCGAACGGGCCGCCCGCGGCGAGCGGACGCGGGTCGGTCTCGGGCACGAGCTCGAGGGTCAGGCCGACCGGCCGGCGCCAGCGCGGCGCCTTGTCCGCCGCCGCCGCGCCCGGCGCGACCAGCATCGCCTTGGCGTTGCGCGAGAAGATCTCGATGCCGGGTTGCTGCGACTCGCCGTGCGCGGCCCGGGCGGCGCGGACGCGGTCCAGTCCTTCGTCGCGCAGGTAGCTCTCGAACGCCTCGGCCTCGAGCCGCACCGGCGACGGCCGCGAGCGGTAGAGGGCAATGGCGATTCCCGGCCGGCGCAGCGCGACCGTGCCGGCCGGATCGCTGCCGGGCTCGCCTTCGATCGGCCGCTCGCCGAGCGAATCGACGAGGGCGAAGCGGACGATCCGCGCCGGATCGCGCGGCAGCGTCTCGCCCGGCCAGCCGGTGCCGACGCGATGCGCGATCGTGATCGGCTCAGCCGCGGGGGCGGCGAAGCGGTCCGGAAGCAGCCAGTACTCGTGCGCCGTCGCCGCCGTCGGCAGGAGCAGGGCGATCGCCAGGTGCAGGGGAAAGCGTCTCGTCATCGGCGCCCATTGTCTGCAACACCCGGCCGTGCTCGACCAGCAGTTGCGCGACGACGCCGGCCGCGATCACCTCGGGCTGCTTGCCGGCGATGCCGTCGATGCCGATCGGGCAGGTCATGCGGGCGATCGTTGCGGGCGACAGACCGCGCTCCTCGAGCCGATGGACGAACTTCGCGCGCTTGCTCTTCGAGCCGATCAGGCCGCAGAAGGCGAAGTCGCCGCGGCGCAGGACCGCCTCGACGATCCGCAGGTCGAGCGCGTGCTCGTGGGTGAGGACGAGGAAGAACGCGCCGGGCGGCGCATGCCGCACCTCGGCCTCGATCGTATCCACCGCGATCCGGCGGATCCGCGCCGGCCAGGGCGAGCCGAGCGTCGTGGTCGCGGGGAACTCCTCGTCGCGCGGGTCGAACCAGTCGACCTCGACGTCGAGCGCCGCGAGGGCGCTGGCGATCGCCCGGCCGACGTGGCCGGCCCCGTGCAGCTGCAGCTGGAACAGCGGCGCGGCTTCGGGCCAGCGAGCGAGCGCTTCGGCAGCGAGCGGCGCGAAGGCGAGCGTCACCGCGCCGCCGCAGCATTGCCCGAGCGAGGGCCCGAGCGCGAAGTGGCGTTCCTCGCGTTCACGTCGGCCGCCCGCGAGCAGCGATCGCGCCGCGGCGATCGCCTTCAGCTCCAGATGGCCGCCGCCGATCGTGCCCACGGTCTCGCCCCCGGACACCAGCATGCGCGTGCCGCGCTCTCGCGGCGCCGAGCCTTGCGTCCGCACCACCTCGACGACGACCGCGGCCCGGCCCTCGCGCAGCCAGGCGCCGGCGAGATCGCGGACCGCGCGGTCGATCACGGCGCGCTCCCGGCCTGCACCGCGGTCAGCGCGCGCAGGATCGCCTCGCTCGTCGCCGGCGCGGTGAGCGGCGGGTCGAGGCGATGGCCGCCCGCGGCCGAGATCGCATCGCGGATCGCGAAGAACACCGAGAACGGCAGCAGCAGCGGCGGCTCGCCGGTCGCCTTGCTGCGATGGATGGTGTCGGCGACGTTGCCGCCCTGCCAGAGGCGGACGTCGAAGACCGGCGGGCAGTCGTTCGCGGTCGGGATCTTGTAGGTGCTCGGCGCATGCGTCAGCAGCAGGCCGGCCCTCGCCGAGCCGTCGTTCGGATGCCAGACCAGCTCTTCCATCGTCAGCCAGCCCATGCCCTGGATGAAGCCGCCCTCGATCTGGCCGAGATCGATCGCCGGGTTGAGCGACGTGCCGGCATCGTGCAGCACGTGCGCGGCGAGCAGCTTCCATTCGCCGGTGAGGGTGTCGACGACGACCTCGCTCACCGCCGCGCCGTAGGCGAAGTAGAAGAACGGCTTGCCCTGCATCGTGTCCTTGTCCCAGGACAGGCCGGGGGTGGCGTAGAAGCCGTCGGACCAGAGCTGCACCCGCGCCATGTAGGCCTCGACCACGAGCTCGCGAAAGCTCGTCGTCTTCACCGCGCCGATCGTCACCGTGCCGTTGGCGAAGCGCACGTCGGCGGCGGCCACCGAATAGCGCTCAGCGGCGAAGGCGGCGAGGCGGTCGCGGATCTGCCGGGCCGCGTCCTGCGCCGCCTTGCCGTTGAGGTCGCTGCCGGTCGAGGCGGCGGTGGCCGAGGTGTTGGCGACCTTGTCGGTGTCGGTGGCGCTGGAGCGCACCATCTCGAAATCGATGCCGAGCTCGTGCGCCACCACCTGCGCCACCTTGGTGTTGAGGCCCTGGCCCATCTCGGTGCCGCCGTGGTTCACCAGCACCGAGCCGTCGCCGTAGACGTGGACCAGCGCGCCGGCCTGGTTGAGGTGGACCAGGTTGAAGGAGATGCCGAACTTCACCGGGGTGAGGGCGAGGCCGCGCTTCAGGATCTCGCTGCCGGCGTTGAACGCGGCGATCTGCCGGCGCCGCGCCCGGTAGTCGCTGGTCGCCTCGAGCTCGGCGACGAGCTCGAGGATGCAGTTGTCCTCGACCACCTGGCCGTAGGGCGTGACGTTGCGCTCGCCCGGCCCGGCCGCACCCGGGCTCGGGCCGTAGAAGTTCAGCCGGCGAACGTCGAGCGGATCCTTGCCGAGCGCGCGGGCGATCGAATCGAGGATGTTCTCGACGGCGATCGCGCCCTGCGGCCCGCCGAAGCCGCGGAACGCGGTGTTGCTTTGCGTGTTGGTCTTGCCCGAGTAGCCATGCATCTCGACGTCGGGCAGCCAGTAGGCGTTGTC
>DATCGH010000054.1:0-4766 GCA_036509055.1 Caldimonas sp. | reverse complement strand
GCCTTCGTTGCCGGAACCGCGTTCGCCGCTGGAGCGCTGGCCTGGCCGCGCTTCGCCCGAGCCGGCGCCCAGGTCGAGGAGCCGCTCGCCGACGCCGTGCGCTCGGTGCTCTCGGCAGCGATCGCCGAGCGGGCACCGCCGAAGCCGACCTTCGCCAACATCGAGGAGCGCCTCGCCCACCTGCGCTGGCTCGGGGCGATGAGCGAGAAGCTGCACCGGGAGAAGGCCGAGCTCTCGACCCGGGTCGAGTTCCTCGACACCCTCTGGTACGAAAGCGTGCGCGCCGGGCTGGAGCCGGCGCTGATGCTCGGCCTGGTGCAGGTCGAGAGCGGCTTTCGCAAGTACGCGATCTCGATCGCCGGCGCCCGCGGCTACACCCAGGTGATGCCGTTCTGGGCCCGGCTCATCGGCGACGGCGACGTCTCGCGCCTGTTCCACATGCAGACCAACCTGCGCTTCGGCTGCGTCATCCTTCGCCACTACCTCGACCGGGAGCAGGGCGACCTGTTCCTCGCTCTCGGCCGCTACAACGGCAGCCGCGGCCGGCCGGAGTATCCGAACGCGGTCCTCGGCGCCCAGCGGCGCTGGGACTATCCGCCGCGCTGACCGACGCCGCGCGGCCGGCCTACAGGCCTTGCCAGGACTTTGGCGCGGCCGCCTCGACACCGAGCAGGGCGAGGACCCGCTCGACGCTGTCGTCGACCAGCTCGGCGATCGTCGCCGGCCGGTGATAGAAGGCCGGCAGCGGCGGAAAGACGATCGCGCCCATCTCGGTCGCCGCGGTCATGTTGCGCAGGTGCGCCAGGTTGAAGGGCGTCTCCCTCACCATCAGGATCAGGCGGCGCCGCTCCTTCAGGGTGACGTCGGCGGCGCGCGTCAGGAGGTTGTCGGAAAGGCCGTGGGCGATCGCCGCCAGCGACTTCATCGAGCAGGGGGCGACCACCATCGCCTCGGCGGCGAACGAGCCGCTGGCGATTGCCGCACCGATGTCGGCGGGGTTGTAGGCGAACGAGGCACGTGCTTCCAGCGCCTGCCGGTCGAGCCCGAGCTCGTGGTGGACGTTGAGCACGCCGGCCGGCGAGGCGACGAGATGGGTCTCGTGCCCGGTGTCCCGCAGCCGATCGAGCAGGCGCAGCGCGTAGACGGCGCCGGTGGCGCCGGTGACGCCGACGACGATCCGCCGCGGCCGCGAGGCGATGCTCACGCCGCGGCTGCCAGGACTCCGCTCAGGCGGGGACGCCGAGCGCCGGCTGCAGCTCGCCGGACTGGTACATCTCGGTCATGATGTCCGAGCCGCCGACGAACTCGCCGTTGATGTAGAGCTGGGGGATCGTCGGCCAGTCCGAGTATTCCTTGATGCCCTGGCGGATCTCCTCATCCTCGAGGACGTTGACCGTCTTCAGGTCGGCGACGCCGCAGGCCTTGAGGATCTGGATGGCGCGGCCGGAGAAGCCGCACATCGGGAACTGCGCGGTTCCCTTCATGAAGAGGACGACGCGATGGCCCTTGACCAGGTCGTCGATGCGTTGTTGAACGTCGCTCATGTGCCGAACCGCCTTGCAGTAATCGATCCGGCAACTGTAGCGGGAATCGCCCGCCGAGCGATTCAGAAGGAGTAGGAGGCGCCGAGCTGGACGACCGGCGTCAGCTTCATGTCGCGGACGACGTCGTCGAGGTTCTGGGTGCCGCCGAACACCCGCCCGTAGCGCACGGCACCCGGAGCGAGCGAAACCAGCCCGAGGTCCGCGCTGAAGCTCCAGCCGCTGCGGGACGCCAGGCTGCTGTAGCCGACACCGATGTACGGGAGGGTGCCGTTGGCCTCGCTGGCTGGGTCGGTGGCATAGCTCAGGGTGGGGGTCGTCGTCCCAAACACGCGCCGATCGACGTTGAGCAGGCCGCTGGCGGGAGCCATCGCCGACATGCCCGCCAGCGAGGTGCGGGAGCCGTAGATGAGCCCGCTGGTGGCGCGGAAGCCCCCGGCCGAGGTCCGCGAGCCGCCGAAATAGACGTCGCCCATCAGGCTCATGCCCTGGACCTGCAGGCCCATCCCGTCGCCCGGCGCCACTGGCGTGGCGGCGATGGGGCCGGCGGCGGCGTAGGAAATCCGGCCCTGGAAGCGGGCCCAGGGAACGCGGTCGGCATCGGTCGAGAGGCCTTCGCCGCCGGCCAGCGCCGACAGCGGGACGAGCGAAGCGACAGAAAGCGTGATCCAGCGCAAGACGTCCATGGCAACCTCCTTGTCGAGCCGGCGGTTGAGGAATGGCACTGACGCCGATTCCTGGGTGTTCATCCTACGACTGCCGAAGGGGGTGCGCGCGACCTTATTTCCAGACGGCGCGATGATCGCCCGGGCGGTGCGGCTTTTGCACGACGATTCCGGGATCCGTGCGTCAGCGCGTCACGGTTGTCGCTGGCGGTTACCGCGCCGCGGCGGCAGGCCGGCGGCCACCGGTGGCGCGCGGGTGTCCGGCCAGGTCGGGGCGCGTCTCGACGGCCTCCAGCCCGGCCTCGCCCAGCAGGGCGCGGACCTCGGCGGCCTGGTCGAACCCATGCTCGAGCAGCAGCCAGCCGCCCGGAGCCAGGTGCGCCGGCGCCCCGGCCACGATTTCGCGCAGCGCCGCCAGGCCGTCGCCGCCGGGCGTCAGTGCCGTCCGGGGCTCGTGGCGCAGGGCGGCCAGGGCGGCGTCGCCGTCGCGGATGTAGGGCGGATTGGCGGCGGCAATCGAGAACCGCCGTCCGTCCAGGCCCAGCCACCAGGACGTTTCCAGGAAGTCGACCTCGAGGGCGAGCCGTCGGGCGTTGCGCCGGGCGACGCCGAGGGCGGCGGCGCTGGCATCGGTGGCCGTCACCGCCGCGCGGGGGTGGGCCCGCTTCACGGCCAGGGCGATCGCCCCGCTGCCGGTGCCGAGGTCGATCAGCGCGGCGGGCGCGTCCCGGCTTACTAGCAGCTCGACGGCCCAGTCGACCAGGAGCTCGGTTTCGGGGCGCGGCACCAGCACGTCGGGCGTCACCTCGAGCATCAGGCCGTGGAACTCCTTCTCGCCGAGGAGGTAGGCGAGCGGCTCGCCGCCGGCGCGCCGTGCCAGCCAGTCGGCCCAGCGCCCAGCCGCCTCCGGGCCGAGGCGCTCGTCGTCATGGGCAATCAGCTGGGTCGGGGTGCGGCCGAGCAGCCGGCCGAGCATCAGCCGGGCGTCGAGCATCGCCACCTCGCGCGCCCGGGCCTGGTCGAGCGCCTGGGCGACCGTGAGGTCTTGGCTCACGCCTCGCCGCTTTCGAGGGCGGCGAGCTGCTCGGCGGCCTGGGCCGCCTGCAGGGCAGCGACGATCTCGCCAAGGTCGCCGTCGAGGATCGCCTGCAGCTTGTAGAGGGTGAGGCCGATCCGGTGGTCGGTGACCCGGCCCTGGGCGAAGTTGTAGGTGCGGATCCGGTCGCTGCGGTCGCCGCTGCCGACAAGGCTCTTGCGCGTCGCCGCCTCCTTGGCGGCCCGCTCGGAACGCTCCTTTTCGCGCAGCCGGGCGGTCAGCACCTGCATCGCCTTGGCCTTGTTGCGGTGCTGCGAGCGGTCGTCCTGGCACTCGGCGACGATGCCGGTCGGCAGGTGGGTGATGCGGATCGCGCTGTCGGTCTTGTTGACGTGCTGGCCGCCGGCGCCGCTGGCGCGGAAGGTGTCGATCCGCAGCTCGTTCGGGTCGAGGGTGATCTCCTCGGTCTCGTCGGGCTCGGGCAGGACGGCGACGGTGCAGGCGCTGGTGTGGATCCGGCCCTGGGTCTCGGTCACCGGGACGCGCTGCACCCGGTGGCCGCCCGACTCGAACTTGAGCTGGGCATAGACCGAGTCGCCCTCGATCCGGAAGACCGCCTCCTTGTAGCCGCCGAGATCGCTGGCGCTTTCCGACATCACCTCGGTCTTCCAGCGCTGCCGCTCGGCGAAGCGCAGGTACATGCGGGCCAGCTCGGCGGCGAACAGCGCCGATTCGTCGCCGCCGGTGCCGGCGCGGACTTCGAGGAAGACGTTTCGGGCGTCGTCGGGGTCGCGCGGCAGCAGGGCGGCCTGCAGCGCCTGCAGCAGCTCGGCGAGCTCGGCCCGGGCGGCGGTCGCCTCCTCGGCGGCCATGGCGGCCATCGCCGGGTCGCTGCCGTACTCGGCCGCCAGCTCGTGGGCGGAGTCGAGGTCGCGCTCGCGCGCCTGGTAGCGACGGAACAGCTCGACCAGCGAGCTCGCCTCCGCATGCTCGCGGCTCAGCTCGCGGTAGCGCTTCATGTCGCCGGCCACCTTCGGGTCGGCGAGGGTCGCGTCGAGCTCGGCGAGGCGCAGGGCGAGACGTTCGAGCTGCTGGCGGAGGGAGGTTTTCATGGGGGCGGCGGCGATGAACGGACGAAGCGGGCGGACGAGGCGGCCGCGCACCAGCGGCCCGGGCGGGATCGTCGCTAACGCTTGTCGTCGTTCGAGCCGCGGCCGCCGCTGCGCAGGAACAGCCGCGAGACGGTCTGCGCCAGGCGGTTGCGCTCGTCGCCGTCGGCGGCGCGCAACTCGGCCAGGGTGCCGTGCAGCATCTTCTGCGTCAGCCCCTTGGAGAGCGCCTCCAGCACCGCGCCCACGTCCTCGCCACTGGCGAGGAGCTTCCTCGCCCGGGCGATCTCGAGCGAGCGCCAGTCGTCGGCCTGGGCATGTAGCGCCTGAATCAGCGGGATCGAGCCGCGCCGGTCCATCCACTGAACGAAGCTCTGCACCCCGGTCTCGATGATCGCCTCGGCCTGCGCTACCG
>DATCGH010000053.1:0-3002 GCA_036509055.1 Caldimonas sp. | reverse complement strand
AGTCGCTCGACAAGCCGCTCCTCAACCGGGCGCTGCGCGGCGCCTATCCGCCGGGCTCGACCTACAAGCCGTTCATGGCGATGGCGGCGCTCACCCTGGGCAAGCGGACGCCGCAGCAGACGATCTCCGACCCGGGCTACTACAACTTCGGCAACCACCGCTTCCGCGACGACAAGGAAGGCGGCCACGGCACCGTCGACATGTACAAGTCGATCGTCCAGTCGTGCGACACCTATTACTACACGCTCGCCAACGACCTGGGAGTCGACGCGATCCACGACTTCATGGCGCCGCTCGGCTTCGGCCAGATCACCGGCATCGACCTGCACGGCGAGCTGCGCGGCACGCTGCCGTCGACCGAGTGGAAGCGCGCCGCCTACCGCAAGAAGGAAGCGCAGAAGTGGTACGCCGGCGAGACGATCTCGCTCGGCATCGGCCAGGGCTACAACACCTTCACCATGCTGCAGCTGGCGCAGGCGACGGCGACAATGGCGGCCGGCGGCGAGCGCCACCTCCCGCACCTGGCGCGCGCGGTCGAGCACTACGAGAGCCGCACGCCCGAGGTCCTCGCCTTCAAGGCGCCGCCGGCGCTGGCCTGGAAGCCGGAGCATGTCGCGGTGATCCACAACGCGCTTTATGGCGTTACCCAGGAAGGCACCTCGGCCCGGGTCTTCGTCGGCGCCCCCTACAAGTCGGGCGGCAAGACCGGCACCGCCCAGGTGATCGAGATCAAGGCCAACGAGAAGTACAACGCCGCCCGGCTCGATGAGCGGCATCGCGACCACGCCCTCTACACGGCCTTCGCGCCGCTGGAGAACCCGCGGATCGCGCTCGCGCTGGTGGTCGAGAACGCCGGCTTCGGCGCCGGCGCGGCGGCGCCGATCGCCCGCCGCGTCTTCGACTACGTGCTCGCCGGCCAGTACCCGAGCGAGGCCGACATCGCGGCGACGCGCCAGGGCCAGTCGTCGGTGCCGATCGGACCGCCGCGGACGATCGAATCGGTGCCGCTGAAGGGCAGCACGGTCGACGGCGTCGCCAGCGCCCGGATCGCCCTGGGCGACCCCGCGCCCGTCGCCACCAAGCCGTGAGCCCGCGATGAGCGCCGTCTTCGACACGCCCTCGCTCTGGCAGCGCGCCCGGCCGATGTGGACCGGCTTCGACGGCTGGCTGGGCTTGGCCGTCGCCCTGCTGGCGGCGTGCGGCCTGGTGACGATGTATTCGGTCGGCTTCGACCACGGCACCCGCTTCGTCGACCATGCCCGCAACCTGCTGCTGGCGGCCGGCGTGTTGTTCCTGGTGGCGCAGGTGCCGCCGCAGCAGCTGATGCGCTTCGCCGTGCCGCTCTACCTCGCCGGCCTGCTGCTGCTGGTCGCGACCGCCCTGCCCGGCATCGGCCTGACGCGCAAGGGCGCGACCCGCTGGCTCAACATCGGCGTGACGATCCAGCCGAGCGAGATCATGAAGATCGCGATGCCGCTGATGCTCGCCTGGTGGTTCCAGCGCCGCGAAGGCCAGCTGCGCGTGCTCGACTTCCTGATCGCCGGCCTGCTGCTGCTGGTGCCGGTCGGCTTCATCGTCAAGCAGCCCGATCTCGGCACCGCGATCCTGGTGCTCTCGGCGGGCCTGTGCGTCATCTTCTTCGCCGGCCTGTCGTGGAAGCTGATCATCCCGGTGGCGCTGCTCGGCGCGGTGGCGATCACCGCGGTGGTGCTGTCGGAGGACAAGATCTGCCAGCCGGACGTCAAGTGGCCGATGATGCGCGACTACCAGAAGAACCGGGTCTGCACCCTGCTCGATCCGACAACCGACCCGCTCGGCAAGGGCTTCCACATCATCCAGGGCGAGATCGCCATCGGCTCCGGCGGGGTCACGGGCAAGGGCTTCATGAAGGGCACCCAGACCCATCTCGAATTCATCCCCGAGCGCACCACCGACTTCATCTTCGCCGCCTTCTCCGAGGAGTTCGGCCTGGTCGGCTGCGTCAGCCTCGTCCTCGGCTTCGTCTTCCTGATATTTCGCGGCTTGATCATCGCCGCCGAGGCGCCGACCGTGTTCACCCGGCTGCTCGCCGGGGCGATCACCCTGAGCTTCTTCACCTATGCCTTCGTCAACATGGGCATGGTGAGCGGCATCCTGCCGGTGGTCGGCGTGCCCCTGCCCTTCATCAGCTACGGCGGCACCGCCATGGTCTCGCTAGGCCTGGGCCTGGGCCTGCTGATGTCCATCTCGAAAAGTCGCCGGCTGGTGCAGAGCTGAGGCCGGGGCGGCGGCGAAGCGCACGGTGAAAAGGGCGCCGGGGCCGCTTTCGCCGGCGGCCGCCGGCAGGTCGCGGCGGCGGGTGTCGGCATCTTCAAGCGTGATCTCGGCGCCGTGGCGGGTGGCGATCTCGCGCACGATGGCCAGGCCGAGGCCGGAGCCGTCGACGCCGGTGCCGAGCGAGCGGTAGAACGGCCGGAACACCTGCTCGCGCTCGCCCGGGGAAATGCCGGGGCCGGAATCCTCGACCTGCAGCACCGCGACCTGGCCGAACGGGTCGTCGATCACCCGCACCGTGACCGCGCCGCCGCGCGGCGTGTAGAGCAGGGCGTTGTCGACCAGGTTGCGCACCAGCTCGCGCAGCAGCAGGGCGCTGCAGAGGATGCGCGGGCCGGGCGGCGTGGCGGCGCCCTCGCTGCCCGGCGGGCCCTCGAAGCCGAGGTCGATCTGCCGCTCGAGGGCGCGCGGCACGAAGTCGCGCACCGCCTCGCGCGCCAGCAGGGCCAGATTGACCGCGCCCTGGCGCACCGCCGGCTCCTCGTGCTCCGCCCGGGCCATCGCCAGCAGCTGGTTGACCATATGCGCGGCGCTCTGGCTCGAGCGCGCGATCTGTCGCAGCGACTCGCGCAGCGCCGCCGGATCGTGCTGCCCGGCCTCGATCTCCCGGCCGGCGAGCTCGGCCTGGGTGCGCAGCCCGGCCAGCGGCGTCTTCAGCTGATGCGCGGCATCGGCGAGGAAGTGCTTCT
>DATCGH010000052.1:0-2846 GCA_036509055.1 Caldimonas sp. | reverse complement strand
GGACCAGTGCTGGCGCGTCGCCTCGAGCAGGGTGAAAGTGCCCTCGACGTTGGTCTTCACGAACGCCGCCGGGCCGTGGATGCTGCGGTCGACGTGGCTCTCGGCGGCGAAGTGGATCACGGCGCGTGGCCGGTGTTTGGCGAAGATCTCGTCGAGCAGGGGTCGGTCGAGGATGTCGCCCTGGACGAAGCGGTGGCGAGGGTCACCGTCGAGCGAGGCCAGGTTCTCGCGGTTGCCTGCGTAAGTGAGGGCGTCGAGGTTGACGATCGGCTCGCCGGTGGCGGCGATCCAGTCGAGAACGAAATTGGAGCCGATGAAGCCGGCGCCGCCGGTGACAAGGACGGTGTTCTGGGACGTCATGCTCGATATGTATCACACGGCCAGCGCCGGTCGCGTGCACATCACACCGCATTCGCGGGGAAGCGCATGCGCGCTGCCGGAACTGCGACGCGTCGACGGATGCTGCGAGGCTTGCGGGTCGCCGGCCCGCAACGAGGACCGCGGGCATCGTCCTCAAGGAGCGGGAAATCTGGCGCGCCCGGGTGGCCGCCGGCTGGTCGAGCGCTCACGCGCTGCGCGCCGATCAGCCCAGGTCGCCCTCGAGCATGTAGAGCTGCCAGAGCTCGCGCTGGCGCAGCTTGAGCACCGGACGCAGCGCACGCAGCCCCGTGGCGCCGATGTTCTTCTCGAGGTAGCGCAACTCGGTGAACTTCGCTCGCGTCTCCTCGTCGGCAGGCGGAGGGTCGAAGCCATTCTCGCGCAGCATGAGGATGCCTTTCGCGCGCAGCGAGAGCTCGGTGTACAGCCGCAGATAGCACAGCGCATCGGCGAGCAGCGCCCCGGGCAGGCTGCGCTGGAGCGATGCCAGATAGCGGCCGGGGGGCGATGTCGCAAAGCTGCCGCCGCCGATCAGCTCGAGGAGATGCGCGTCGGCATCGAAGCCTTGGCCGAGCCAGGCACGCAGGCCCCGCTCGCTGCGTTCGAACACCAGCAATAGCGCGGGCGGCAGGGTGAGCATGGTCGCGAGCGTCGCGAGCAGCGGCAGGTGGCTCAAGTGGTTGAACCCGGAATGGAGGAGCACCGCGACGACGAATCCCGGCACGAAGTGCGCCGCCCGTGCGTGCGCCGCACGCTCGATTCGGGCCAGGCCCATCACCGCGAACAGCGCGGTCGTTCCGCCGTGCATGAGCGCAGTGCCGAAGCCTCGGACGATCCAGGTGCCCATGCCGGCCTCGGCAGCGAGGTGCAGGTAGTACAGGTTCTCGGCCAACGCAAAGCCCGCGCCGACGGCGAAGCCGTAGATCGCGGCGTCGACGAGGAAGCCGATCCGGTGCATGCGCACCAGCGCAAGGACGATCAGGCCCTTGAGCAGCTCTTCGGTCAGCGGAGAGACGTAGCGCGAGAAGGCGAGCAGGCCGATGTCGAGGCGGCCGAGCAGAAAGGCGCTCAGCGGATAGCTCACCGCCGCCATCACGGCGCCGACGCCGATCACCGCGATGACGGAAGACGGCGCGAGCAGCTTGTAGCTGTCCAGCCAGAGCAGCGCCGCCAGGAAGACGATCACGGGCAGCAGCGCCACCAGCGCCGGGGGCAGCTGCTGCATCAGCATCTCGGCACGCTCACAGGATCTTCAGCGAAATCATCCACTCGTTGCCGCTGTGCCGCGAGCCCTTGTAGCCGGCCGCAAAGCCGGTCGAGAGGATCATGTCGTACCAGTAGAGCACCGAGACGCGCATGTCCACCTGCGCGCCCAGGCTGCCGTAGGTCTTGCGCAGCGCCGAATCCTGCGGATCGGTCCACAACGCCGAGGCGAACGCCGCCGGCCGCAACGATTGGAGATGAAAGCTCGGCTTGCCGAGCGACCCGAACACCACCGGCGGCAGGTTCCATTCGATCGTCTGCTTGAGGAAGGTGCGGCCGCCGATCTCGTCGATCTCGAAGCCCGGCATGGAACGGTACTCGCGATAGCGCTTGACCACGCCGTCGTCGACGATGTTGTTGCCGAAGCCACCGAAGTAGTAGTTCAGGATGGGATTGTTGCGGTCGCCGTTGGCGACCCCGGCGGCACTGCGCGACCAGACCGACGAGTGGCCGAGCGGCAGCGGCAAGCCGGCATCGAAGCCGCCGCGAAGCTGCGTCACCGTCGAGTTCTCCATCCGATGCCCCGTGGCGACCGCGGTCCAGGTGACGCCCTTCTCGTCCTCCACGGCGCCGAGCGAGCGGCGCACGTCGCTGTAGCGCAGGGCGATCTCACCGGTCAACTGGCGGTCGAACGTCGTCGCCACATTCTGCGCCCCCGGCAGCGTATCGATCTTGTCGTAGTAAGCGAGGTCGTAGCTGACCGCGAGCCGCTTCGGCGGCTCGAAGATCAGGAACTGGTCGTAGCCAAGCGTGGCCGCGTAGCCTTTGCGGCCGCGCCGCGTCGGGCCGAAGAGGTCGTAGAAGTTCGAGCGGTTCCAGGCCAGGCCGGCGCGCCAGCCGAGATAGTGGCCATCGACGTAGAGATGGCCGCGCTCGTTGTCCGGCAGGTTCTGGTCCGGCGTGTAGGCGGCCGTGATGCCGAGATGCGCGAAACCGAGCGGATCGCCCAGGTTGAGGTGGAAGCCGGCGGCCGCGGTGGTCTTGTATCCCTCCAGGACCGGAAAGCCGTTGAGCAGCTGCACCTCGCCGAGCGGGTGGTAGACCCCGGTCGACTTCACCTGCGAGTCGTAGTCGACGGCGTTGGCCGGCGGCACCTGCCAGGTCGTGACGACCGGATGCCGCGCGACCACTTCGGTGCCGAGGAAGGTGATCGCGCTCAGGTCCTCGAGCGGCCGCGGCTCGATGATCGCCGGCGTGAATCCCTC
>DATCGH010000051.1:0-2659 GCA_036509055.1 Caldimonas sp. | reverse complement strand
CGTCGCTCATCGCGGCGGCGCGCCGGCTGCATTTCTGTTCGAGGAAGTTGGTCATGACACGGCCCCCGGGGAAAGCGCCGCCAGCCGTTCGACGGCCGGCGGATGCGAGTAGTAGAAGCGGGCGTACATCGGGTCGGGCGTGAGCGTCGAGGCGTTGTCCTCGTGCAGCTTGAGGAGCGCCGAAGCCAGCGCCTGGCCGTCGGCATGGCGCGCCGCCCAGGCGTCGGCCTCGAACTCGTGGCGGCGCGACAGGCCGGCGAAGAGCGGCGTGATGAACGAGCCGAACACCGGCGCGACCAGCACCAGCAGGAGCAGCGCCACCGCGTCGTTCGGACCGGTCAGCCCCGGCCGCACGCCCAGACCGGTGTAGAACCAGGACTGGCCGGCGAGGTAGCCGAAGGCCGCGAACAGCAGCAGCGCGGCGCCCAGCATCACGCCGATGCGACGGACGATGTGGCCGAGCTTGAAGTGGCCGAGCTCGTGCGCCAGCACCGCCTCGACCTCCTCGGGCGCGAGCCGGGCGAGCAGGGTGTCAAAGAAGACGACCCGACGGGCCGCGCCGAAGCCGGTGAAGTAGGCGTTGCCGTGCGCCGAGCGGCGGCTGCCGTCCATCACGAACAGGCCCTTGGCGGCGAAGCCGGCGCGGGCCATCAGCGCCCGCACCCGCGCTTCGAGCGAGGCGTCCCGGAGCGGCTCGAAGCGGTTGAAGAGCGGCGCGATCAGCGTCGGCACCAGCACCAGCGCGATCAGGTTGAACGCCGCCCAGGCGGCCCAGGCCCAGAGCCACCAGAGCGGGCCGCTCGCGGCCATGATCCAGAGCACCAGCGCCAGCAGCGGCCCGCCGATGACGATCGCCAGCAGCACGCCCTTGACGGCGTCCGTCAGCCAGAGTCGCCAGGTCATGCGGTTGAAGCCGAACCGGGCCTCGACGCCGAAGGTGGCGTAGAGATCGAGCGGCAGGTGCAGCAGGCCCTCGATCGCGAGCACCGCGGCGAACAGGGCGACGCCGTAGGCGATGCCGCCCCAACGCGGCAGGACGGCGTCGAGCACGGCCGCGTTGAGCAGGTCGAGGCCGCCGAACAGCGTCCAGCCGAGCAGGGTGACGGCGCCGAACGCCATCTGCCATTGGCCGAGGCGGATGCGGGCGAGGGTGTAGTCGGCGGCCTTGCGGTGCGCGGCAATGTCGACCGTGCCCTGGAAGGGGCCGGGAACGGCGTCGCGATGGCGCGCCACGTGCCGCACCTGCCGGCTCGCGAGCCAGGCGCGCAGGCCGAGCGAGGCGACCAGCGCGAGGGCGAAGACGAGCGTCCAGTGGCCGGCATTCATCGCCGAAAGTGTAGGCGTGCGCCGGCGCGCCCGCTTACGATCGGCCGATGACCGACACCGAACTCGCCCTTGACGACGCCAACCTGATCTGGATCGACCTCGAGATGACCGGCCTGGTCCCGGAGCGGGACCGCATCATCGAGATCGCGGTCGTCGTCACCGATCCTCAGCTCAAGGTGCGGGTCGAGGGCCCGGTGTTCGCGGTGCACCAGAGCGACGCGGTGCTGGCGGGGATGGACGCCTGGAACACCGGCACCCACGGCCGCAGCGGCCTCACCGACCGGGTCAAGGCGTCGACGATCGACGAAGCCGCGGCCGAGCGCGAGACCATCGCCTTCCTGCAGCGCTACGTCGGCAAGGGCCGCTCGCCGATGTGCGGCAACAGCATCTGCCAGGACCGGCGCTTCCTCGCCGCGACCATGCCGGCGCTGGAGGCCTTCTTCCACTACCGCAACCTCGACGTCAGCACCCTGAAGGAGCTGGCGCGGCGCTGGAAGCCCGAGATCCTGGCGGGCTTTCGCAAGGCGCAGGCGCACACCGCGCTCGCCGACATCAAGGAATCGATCGACGAGCTGGCCTATTACCGGGAGCACTTCCTCAAGGCCTGAGCGGTGCATTGCGGCACTGCAGCAAATCGAGCTATAATCACAGGCTTGCCGCAAGACAGTCCCAGCCTCGTGCTGGCGTCCAGCGGCGATTTCGCTCATCCCCTCTGACCGTCTCGGCCTCGAGTGCCGAAATTTCTGCGCAGGTCGGCGGCGATGCCGTCGCACCCATCCGCAGAACGGATCGCGACCTTTGCACCCGCCACGAGGCGAGTGCTCGAGCGTGCCGCGCGCAAGCGGCGGCGCTCGCGTTCGACGACAGAGAAGACTTCATGACTTTCGAATCCCTGGGCCTGCCCGAGCCCGTCACCCGCGCCCTGGCCGATGCCGGCTACGACGCGCCCACCACCGTCCAGTCCGCCGCCATTCCGCCGGCGATCGCCGGCGCCGACCTGATGGTCGCCGCCGCCACCGGCAGCGGCAAGACCGCCTCGTTCATGCTGCCGGCGCTGCACCGCATCCTCGCCGCCCGCGGCGATGTCACCAAGCGGCGCGAGAAGGGCACCACCTACGGCCCGCGCGTGCTGGTGCTGACGCCGACCCGCGAGCTGGCGATCCAGATCGCCAAGGCGGCCGAGACCTACGGCCGGCACGTCCCCGGCCTGCGCGTCGCCACGGTCGTCGGCGGCGTGCCCTACGGCGCGCAGCTGAAGGCGCTGCGCGGTCCGCTCGACGTCCTGATCTCGACGCCCGGCCGCCTCCTCGACCACCTGCAGACCGGCAAGGCC
>DATCGH010000050.1:0-4018 GCA_036509055.1 Caldimonas sp. | reverse complement strand
GGCCGCCGCATCTCCGGCACCGAGGTCGGCCTGCCCACGCACGCACAGCAGCTTGGCCAGCTCGATCGGATCGTCGACCTGGCGCAGCAGTGCCTCGCCCCGCTCCAGTGCGGCGCGCGCCTCGCCGTCGAGCCGGAGGTGCAGCGCCAGCCTGGCGAGGTCGCCGAGAACAGCGCCTTCGAGCCGGCCGTCGCCACGCGACCGATGCACCGCCAGCGCCGCCTCCAGGTTGGCCCGCGACGCGTCGGTGCGACCCGCGTCGAGGTGGAGCAGACCCAGGCTTTGCAGCACGATGCCTTCGAATGCGAATTCCCGGGCTTCGCGCAGGAGCACGAGCGCGGCCTCGAGATGGAGGCGTGCTTCGTCGGCGCGCCCCTGTTCCTGACAGATCGCGCCGATGTTGGCCAGCACGCTGCCCTCGCTGCGCCGGTAGCCGATCTCGCGCGAAATCCCGAGCGCCTCGTCGAAGCGGGCAAGCGCGTCGTCCAGCCGGCCACGTTCATAGTGCACCCCGGCCAGGTTGTTGAGGACGAGGGCCTCGAACCGTCGGTCGCCCGCATCGCGATGCAGGGCCAGGGCTTCGAGGTCGGCCGCCTCAGCGTCGTCGAGCCGTCCCTGGTCGTGGTGGAGGACGGCCACGCTGCCAAGGGCACTGGCCCGGGACCGCTGGTCGGCATGCTCGGCCGCCAAGCGAAGGGCGAGATCGTAGAAGTGCCGCGCCTCGTCGATCCGTCCCTGCTGGTGATGCAGGTTGCCGAGGTTGCCGAGCGTGCTGGCCTCGCGGCGACGCAGGCCGCACGCCTGCAGCACGGGCAGTGACGCTTCGAGGCACGCCCTGGCTTCGTCGAGGCGGCCGGTTTCCCGGCAAAAGGCGCCCAGGGTGCTGCGAGCCGAAGCTTCCGCGCAGCGATCGCCATGGGCGGCTGCCAGGGCGATGCTCGCCTCGAGCGCGGCGCGGGCGGCGTCATTGCGGCCGACCCGCTGCAGCGCCGACCCATGGGCAACGAGCGCCGCCATGCGTTCCGTGGCCGCCAGACCCGCCATCGCCAGCACCGACTCGCCGAGCGCAGGCGCGATCGAGAACGGCCCCTGCAGCTCGATCACCTCCCAGGTCGCCAGCAGGCAGCGGACAGCGGTCTCGCCGTCGCCATGCTGAACGGCGCGGCGGCAGGCGACGACGAGGTTGTCCAGCTCGAAGGACAAGGCGAACCGGCGCTCGACTGCGCCGCGGCCGAACAGCAGCGCCAGCGACGCGCCGCTGCCGTGGCGTCCGTAGTGCCGGCCATGCCGGGACCTGGCGGCAGTGGCCGACACGGGGTCGCCCGCAAGCCGCTCCGCGGCGTAGTCGCGAATGCTCAGATACATCCCGAAATAGGGCTCGTCGATCGCGAACCGGCGGGTCATGCGCGGCAGCCAGGAGCGCAGCAGGCTCTTGTCGATCAACGCCTGCACGGCCTCCATCGGCTCCGGCGCCGCCGGCCACGGGGCGAGATCGATGACGGCTTCGGCCGCCTCGAGGGTGAAGCCGCCTTCGAACACCGAGCACTGCGCCAGCGCCGCCTGCTCCCACTCGGTCAGCAGCTCC
Organism: Caldimonas sp.; assembly: GCA_036509055.1. Taxonomy (GTDB): domain Bacteria; phylum Pseudomonadota; class Gammaproteobacteria; order Burkholderiales; family Burkholderiaceae_C; genus Schlegelella_A. The sequence continues at coordinate 2,433 of DATCGH010000050.1, read as the reverse complement.
CACGACCAGTCGATCGCCGCGCGCAAGGTCGCGTGACGCGCCGTCGCGCCCGGATTCGCAGCGAGCGCACGGAAACGATCGCGCAGGCGAGACACGAGCTGCTGCAAGGACAGGACGCCGATCCGCGCGGCGGCGAGCTCGATCGCCAGGGGCAGCCCGTCGAGCAGGCGAACGACCTCGCCGATGGCTTCGCGCTGGGTGGCGTCGGGCACGAAGTCGTCGCGGCGCGACTGCGCGCGATGCACGAAAAGATCGATTGCATCGCCGTCGAGCGGCAAGGCCTCCAGAGGAAAGACGATCTCGCCCGGCAGGCGCAACGTCTCGCGGCTCGTGACGAGGAACGTCGCCTCGGCGGCGCGGTCCAGCCAGGCTCCGATGCTGGCTGGAGCGTGGCCAACGACCTGCTCGAAGTTGTCGAAGATCAGCAGGCAACGGCCGCGGCCGGCGATCGCATGTCCGAGCTGCCCCGCGGGATTGTCGCGACCAAGTGGTATGGCGAGCACGCTCGCAACGACAAAGCAGATGCCGTCGAGACTGCGCGCTTCCGAGCAATCGCAGAAGTACACGCCGCCCGGCCAGGCACCGAGCCAGCTGGCCCCGTATCGGCGGGCCAGCCGGGTCTTGCCGATGCCTCCGGCGCCGAGGATCGTGAGCAGACGCGCCGCGCCGTCCAGCGCGGCGTGCAGGCCGCGCAGCTCGGCGACGCGCCCCACGAAGGCATCGCGCTCCGGCGGAAGGTTGTGCTCTGTCTGGCGCACCGGCACCCACAGTTCGCCGAGGCGCACGACGCGGTACGCCTTCTCGCCGTCGGACGGCGGGACGAATGCGGCGCTGTCGGCAGCGCCCAGCTCGCTGACCTCGAGAGGTTCCTCGACGCCTTTCAGGCGGTAGTGCCCGTGGAGGCGCACTTGCGAGCCGGGCGGCGCCTTCGAGAGGCGCTCGCGGGCAGCAGCGCTGAGCAGGATCTGGCCACCGGCGGCGAGCGCCATCAGGCGCGCGGCCACGGGCTTGGCGAGTCCCTCGACTTCCAGGGGCTTGGCGCCGCGGGCGATGTCGGCGGCCGTGTTCCGGCGCAGCAGGACGTCGCCGCAATGCACCCCGATGCGCGCTTGCAGTCCGAGCCGCGCGAGCAGCGACTGGTACGCAAGGGAGAACGCCGAGGCCTGCCCGACGCTGTCGAAGACGATGAAGAAGCCGTCGCTGCGGTCGATCTCGCGACCCTCGAGCCCGGCAAGCAGGTCGCGCGCGCCGCGGTCGTGCGTGGTCCAGAGCTCGGCCGCGGCCACATCGCCGAGCTCGGCGACGACGCGCGTGCTGTCGACCAGATCGGCGAAGAGCAGGGCGCGGAAGGCGGTTTCGGGCTTCGCCACGGCCGCGTCCCGCCGCCCGTGGCTACAGCACTTCGCTCGCGAAGTCGGCGAGCCGTGAGCGTTCGCCGCGCGCCAGCGTCACATGGCCCGAGTGCGCCCAGCCCTTGAAACGGTCGACCGCGTAGGTGAGGCCCGACGAGCCTTCGGTCAGGTAGGGCGTGTCGATCTGCGCCAGGTTGCCCAGGCAGACGATCTTCGTGCCCGGACCGGCGCGGGTGATCAGCGTCTTCATCTGCTTGGGCGTGAGGTTCTGCGCCTCGTCGATGATGACGAACTTGTTGAGGAAGGTGCGGCCGCGCATGAAGTTCAGGCTCTTGATCTTGATCTTCGAGCGCACCAGGTCGTTGGTCGCCGCGCGGCCCCATTCACCGGCGCCGGTGTCGGTCTTCGACAGCACCTCGAGGTTGTCGTCGAGGGCGCCCATCCACGGGCTCATCTTCTCTTCCTCGGTGCCCGGCAGGAAGCCGATGTCCTCGCCGACCGGCACGGTCACGCGGGTCACGATGATCTCGGTGTAGCGCCGGTCGTCCATCACCTGCGACAGGCCGGCGGCCAGCGACATCAGCGTCTTGCCGGAGCCGGCCGTGCCGGTCAGCGTGATGAAGTCGCACTCCGGATCCATCAGCAGGTTGAGCGCGAAGTTCTGTTCGCGGTTGCGGGCGGTGACACCCCAGACCGCGTTCTTCTGATGCGTGTATTCCTTCAAGGTGCGCAGCACCGCGGTCTTGCCAGTGATCTCGGTGACCTTGGCATACAGCGGCGCGGCACCCGGCGCTTCCAGGTAGACGAACTGGTTGACCAGCAGCACCGGCACCATCGGACCGTTGATCCGGTAGTAGGTGAGCCCGCCCTGCTGCCAGCTCTCCATCGTCTTGCCGTGGCGCTCCCAGAAGTCGGCCGGCAGCGGCAGCACGCCGGTGTAGAGGAGGTCGCCGTCCTCGAGCGTCTTGTCGTTGAAGTAGCCCTCGGCCGGCAGACCCAGCGCACGCGCCTTGATGCGCATGTTGATGTCCTTGGACACCAGCACGACATCACGATCCTTGTGGCGCTCGCCGAGCGCCTT
>DATCGH010000049.1:0-2154 GCA_036509055.1 Caldimonas sp. | reverse complement strand
CGCTCAGCGGCACCGGCGTGCCGATCCCGACGCCCCAGGTCAGCCTGACACCGACGACGCTCGACTTCGGCACGCAGACGATCGGCGGCCTCTACCCGGCCCGACGGATCCGCCTCGCCAACAGCGGCACTGCCGACCTGGCCGTCGGCTCGGTCGCCGCCAGCGGCGCCGGCTTCGCGATCGCCGCCTCCACCTGCCCCGCCGTCCTCGCCCCGGCGGCCGGCTGCGACATCGACATCGCGTTCGCGCCGACTGCGGCCCAGGCCTTCACCGGCGCGCTGACGGTGACGAGCAACGCCGCCGGCTCGCCGCACGCCTCGGTGCTGCGCGGCAGCGGCAGCGTCGCGGCGGTCCCGGTGCTGGTGTTCTCGCCGGCAGTCACGATCCTCGACTTCGGCTCCGTCTCGGCCGGCTCGGTATCGGCGGCGCAGACGGTCACGGTGCTCAATCAGGGCCCGGGTGGCGCGACGCTGACCCTGCTCAATGCGATCGGCGGCGACGCCGCCTCGTTCTCGGTCGTCGGTGGCACCTGCGCGATCGGGACGGCCCTGTTCGAAGCCACCTCCTGCACGATCTCCGTCCAGTTCGCTCCGGGCTCCTCCGGCACCAAGACGGCCCAGGTGCAGATCGCCTCCACCGGAAGCTTCCCGCCGGTGCTCACCCTCACCGGCGTCGGCCTCGCCGGACCGAACCCGAGCCTGGCCCTGTCGACTGCGGCCCTGGCCTTCGAGAGCACCCGCGTCGGCTCGCAGTCGCTGCCGTCGACGGTGCGCATCTCGAGCAGCGGCTCAGGAGTCGTCACCGTCAGCGCGATCGCCGTGACGGGCCCCTATGGCATCGACAGCACGACCTGCCCCGCCGTGCCCTTCACCCTGCCGGCCGGCACCGAGTGCATCGTCTCGGTCAGCTTCCGGCCGACGGACAAGGGCGCGGCCCCGGGCCTGCTCAGCGTCACCAGCGACGCCGCCCCGGCCGTGCGCGAAGTGGCGCTCAGCGGCAGCGGCGAATCGACGGTGGACACCAGCAGCGGCGGCTGCACGATCGGCGACCCGCGGGCGCCGGCCGATCCGCTGCTCTGGACGATGGTCCTGATCGCTGCCGCGGGGCTCTTCGCCCGGCAGCGACAGCGCAGGCGGGCTCCGCCTCAGGCCACAAGAAAGGAGCCCCTCAATTGATCCGACGTCTCGGGCTCGCAGCCCTGCTCTTCCTGCTCAGCTTCGCCGCCCGGGCGCAGCTCGACTACTCCGCCTTCGGCACCCTCGACCTGTCGTACGGCCGGTTCGAGAACAGCGGCGATGACCCGAGACACCGCTGGAACAGCAATTCGCTGTCGGCGAGCTTCGTCGGCGTCAAGGCGAGCTACGGCTTCGAGAACGGCTGGACGACCGGCATCAACCTCGAGACCTTCATCCGCTTCCAGGACCTCGACTACGGCCGCAACGAGGCAGACCCGTTCCTCTCGCGCAACAACTTCGTCTCGCTGCAGCACAACGACTACGGGCTGCTGCGCATCGGCCGGCTGCAGACCTACCTGTTCGAGACCTCGACCCGCTTCAACGCATTCGGCAACTCGACCGGCTTCTCGCCCGCCCTCAGGCAGATCTTTCTGAGCGGCAACCTCGAGAGCGTCGACGGCGACTTCTACTGGGACCGGGCGATCAGCTATTCAACACCCCGCTTCGAGAATGGCCTCCAGGGCAGCGTGATGTACGCGCTGGACAGCGGCAAGACGCGTGGCGACTACATGGGTGGCTCGCTCGTGTTCTCGCGCGGCGTGTTCGCGATGGCGGTGTCGGCGCAGAACGTGCACATCAACAACGGCATCGACGACAAGGTCGACGAGCTGACGCTGCAGGCCGGGGGCGCGTACAACTTCGGCGTCGCCCGCCTGTTCGGCCAGTACACGTACATCGACGACAACGGCAACGACACCAAGAGCAACCAGGCGACGGTCGGCGTCAGCGCGCCGCTCGGGCCGGGCACCGTGCTGGCGCAGATCGCCCGCTCCACCTCGAAGGGGCCGGCGGTCGATCGCAAGCACACCACCACCAGCCTCGGCTACGTCTACAACTACGAGGGCATCGCCGACTTCTACGTGATCGGCATGGACGACCGGATCAGCAACCAGACCCGCGGCGTGTCCTACGCGGTCGG
>DATCGH010000048.1:0-3543 GCA_036509055.1 Caldimonas sp. | reverse complement strand
CGCAGCAGGAGTTCGAGAAGTGGCGGACGATCGTCCGCGAGTCCGGCGCGACGGTCGACTAGCTTCTCAGTTCGCCGTGATCTTGCGCTCGCGAACCACCTTCTCCCAGGCGATCGACTCGCTGGCGATGTAGCGGCCCAGCTCCTCGCGCGTGGTCGGCGTCGGGATCAGGCCGCGCTTGAGCAACTCCTCCTTGACGTCGGGCGAGTTCAGCGCCTTCACCAGCTCGCGGTTCCAGCGATCGAGGATCGGCGCCGGCGTCTTGGCGGGCGCGACGAAGGCATACCAGTTGGTGGCGTTGAAGCCCGGAAAGCCCGACTCGGCGACGGTCGGCACGTTGGCCATGAATGCCGGCCGCTCGAGACCGGTCGTCGCCAGCGGCACGAGCTTGCCGGCCTCGATGTGCGGCTCGGCCGTGGAGGGGACCGAGAAGTAGGCCGCGACCCGGCCGGCGAGCAGGTCCTGCATCGCCTGGGCGCCGCCCTTGTAAGGAATGTGCACGACCTCGACGCCGGCCCGGAAGTTGAAGAGCTCGCCGGCCAGATGCGAGGCCGAGCCGGAGCCGGTGGAGGCGTAGTCGAGGCCGCCCGGCTTGGTCTTGGCGAGGGCGACGTACTCGGCCAGCGTCTTGACGCCGAGCCCGGCGTTGACCACCAGCACGTTGGGAAAGGTGACGCCCATGGTGAGCGGCGCCAGGTCCTTGAGCGGGTCGTAGCCGACCTTCATCATGTGCGGCGCGACCGCCAGCGGCCCGACCGAGCCGAGCAGGATGACCGAGCCGTCGGGCGGCGCCGAGGCGACGTACTGATGGGCGAGGTTGCCGCCGGCGCCGGCCCGGTTGTCGATGACGATCGTCTGCTTGAGGTTCTCGCCCACCTTCCTGGCGATGATGCGCGCGGCGGTGTCGGCGCCGCCGCCGGCAACGAAGCCGACCACCAGCGTGAGCGTCTTCTGCGGCAGCTCCTGGGCCGTCGCCAGGCCGGCGGCCAGCGAGAGGGTGAGGAAGGCGAGTGCGGTCTTCATCGGCTGGGTTCCTGCACGAGTCCCGTCGAGTGCGGGCTGCGAGTTTCGCCGGTTTCGCCGGCCATCGCGAGCACCGGCCTGGCCTCGCGGCGAAGCGCTACGATGACCGGATCGCCCTGCAAGAGATCGAGCCATGACCCGACTGCCGCACATCGCCCTCGTTGCCGCTTGCACGCTGATCGCCGGCTGCTACGTGGCCCCCTACCCTTATCCGGCCCCGGCTTACCAGACGGTCGTGTCGCCGCCGAACTTCGACAAGTCCTGGGACGCCGCGCTTGGCGCCGCCGCCGATGTCGGCGTGCAGATCACCAACGCCGATCGCGCCAACGGTCGCATCACCGGCAGCAAGGCGGGCGCAGCCGTGACCATCGAGCTGCGGCCGCAGTCCGACAACACCTTGCAGGTGATCTTCAGCGCGCCCGATTCCAAGGAGACCAACCCGACCCTCAACGCCCGCTGGGTGGCCGTGTACAACCAGCGCATGGGGCGATGAAAGCGCGCAAGGTCGCGCTCGGTCTGGTCGGCGCGCTCGTCGTCGCCGGGGCCGCCGGCTGGTTCAGCCTCGACAAGGAGACGCGCAGCCTGCTCGCGACGCTGCCGACGAATCGCGACGTTCTCTTCTGGAGCCAGCCGCAGCGCGACGCCGCCTTTCGCGCCCTCGATCGGCTGCCGGTGCTGGCGAAGGCGCGGGTCGTGCCGGCCGGCAGCACGCCGATGCCCCTGCCGCCGGGGCCACCGCTGAAGCTGCCGCTCGATGTCGACGCCTACATGGCTGGCCAGCGCAGCGCGTCCCTGTTGATCGTCCACGACGGCAAGCTCCGCCTCGAGCGCTACGGCCTTGGCTTCGACAACAGCGGCCGCTGGACCACGTTCTCGGTCGCCAAGTCGATGACCTCCACGCTGGTCGGCGCGGCGATCAAGGACGGCTACATCCGCAGCATGGACGACAAGGTCAGCGACTACATCCCGGAGATGAAGGGCTCGGCCTACGACGACGTCAGCATCCGCCAGCTCCTGACGATGACCTCGGGCGTCAAGTGGAACGAGGACTACGCCGACCCGAAGTCCGACGTCGCCCAGTTCAACAACCACAAGCCCGAGGAAGGCGTCGATGCCCTGGTGAGCTACCTGCGGCGGTTGCCGCGCGAGGCGCCGGCCGGCACGCGCTGGCTCTACAGCACCGGCGAGACCAATCTCGTCGGCGTGCTCCTCGGCCGGGCGACGAAGAAGCCGCTGGCGACCTACCTGTCGGAAAAGATCTGGGTCCCGGCCGGGATGGAGCAGCAGGCGACCTGGATCCTCAACCGCAGCGGCAAGGAGATCAGCGGCTGCTGCATCCAGGCCGCGCCGCGGGACTTCGCCCGCTTCGGCGTCTTCATCGCCAACGGCGCCCGCGTCGACGGCAAGAGCATCGTGCCCGAGGGCTGGCTCGCGGAAGCGACGAGCGAGCGCACCGGAATCGGCCGGCCCGGTCGCGGCTACGGCTACCAGTGGTGGACCTACACCGACGGCACCTTCGCCGCGCGCGGCATCTTCGGCCAGGGCATCTTCATCGACCCGAAGCGCAAGGTCGTGATCGTCTCCAACGCCAACTGGGCCGGCGGCGCGACCGACCGGGTCGCCAGCGAGGCGCGCGAGGCGTTCTACCGGATGGTGCTGAAGTCCGTCGACGACGAGTCCGCCGGGATGGCGGGGTCGCCGGCGAAGCCCTGAGGCCCTCGGGCGTCGTCCGCGCCCCGTCCGCCGCGGCGGGCAGACCGATATCCGCGGCCGCCCTGCCTGATTCCAGGACAACGGTAGTGTTTTCGCAAGCAGATGCTTGACTTGTAAACAATCGACTACTACAGTAATCGCAATGCTTTAGTTCTGAAGCATTCGCAACCGGGGCGATCTCTCCGGCACCTGTGGAAAGCGAGCTCACCATGAACGCATCGGAACTCACCATCGTCCTTGTCCACGGCGGCTTCGTCGACGGCTCCGGCTGGGAGGGAGTCCACGACATCCTGAAGAAGCACGGCCACAAGGTTGCCATCGTCCAGAACCCGACGACGTCGCTCGCCGACGACGTCGCGTTCACGAAGCGGGTGATCTCCTCCCAGCCGGGCAAGAGCCTCCTCGTCGGTCATTCCTATGGCGGCGTCGTGATCACCGAGGCGGGTACCGACCCGAAGGTGGCCGGCCTGGTCTACATCGCCGCGTTCGCCCCGGACAAGGGCGAATCGGTCGCCGCGCTCATCAAGGACCCGCTGCCCGGCGCCCCGGTGCCGCCGATCCTGCCGCCGCAGGACGGCTTCCTGCTCCTCGACCCGTCGAAGTTCGCCGCTTCCTTCGCCGCCGACGTGAGGGAGCCGAAAGCGAGCTTCATGGCCGCATCGCAGGTGCCGTGGGGCGTCGACGCCTTGGGTGGCGAGGTGACGGCGCCGGCGTGGAAGTCCCGGCCGAGCTGGTACCTGGTCGCCGCCGACGACCGGATGATTCCGCCTCCGGCCCAGCGGCAGATGGCGCAACGCGCGGGTGCGA
>DATCGH010000047.1:0-2302 GCA_036509055.1 Caldimonas sp. | reverse complement strand
GCGAAGCGCTGCTGGGCCTGATCGCCGACCCGCAGCCCTTGCCGGAGGCCGGCAGCCGCGCCGCGTTCGCGGACCTGGCGGTGCGCCGGGCGAAGGCGGTCCCGCTGGCGCACCAGCGCGATCCCATGCGCGTCGTGCTGCTGGTCGTCGTGGGGCTGCTGTTTCTCGGATCGTCCGTGTGGGCGCACTACCGCCGCCGCCGCCCAGGGGGAAGCTGACGCGCATGAGCTTCCTTCACGTTCTGCTGCTCGGTCTGGTCGTCGTGCACATCGTCCTGCGCGTGCGCAACCGCGGGCATGCGCGCTGGTACGCGCGCGCGGCCGTGATCGGCGTGGGCGCGTTGCTGGTGCTGGCGCCGTTCGTCTGGCTGGTCCCCGCCGTGTTCAAGACCACCGGGGCGTTCAGCGAATACGTGTTCTTCCCGCCGGTGTCGAGATGGTCCGAGACGCTGACGCTGGACAACTTCCGCAAGCTGTTCGAGGGACGGCCCAGCCTGCGCGGACCGGTCTACTTCTGGGAGTACTTCCTGAATTCGACCGTCGTCGCGACGGTGACCACCACGCTGCAGATCTTCTTCTCGTCGCTGGCCGGCTACGCGCTGGCGAAGTACGAGTTTCGCGGCAAGGCGGCGCTGATGCTGTTCATGCTGGGGTCGATGATGATCCCGTCGGTGCTGCTGCTGGCGCCGCTATACAAGATGGTGGTCGACCTGGGGCTGGTCGACACGCTGCCGGGGTTGATCGTCCCGTCCATGATCAGCACCTACGGCACGTTTCTGTTCCGGCAGGCGTGCGTCGGCGTGCCGAACGAGATGCTGGACGCGGCCCGCCTCGACGGCTGCAGCGAGCTGGGCATCTACTTCCGCGTGGTGATGCCGCTGGTGCGGCCGATGGCGGCGGCGTTCTGCCTGGTCGCTTTCCTGGCGAACTGGAACGCCTTCTTCGCGCCGAACGTCTTCCTGCACAGCGAGGACAACCTGACCGTGCCCGTGGTGCTGAACCTTTTCCTGGGCGTGCACCGGATGAAGCAGGGGATCTTTCTGGCCGGCACCGCGCTGGCGATGATCCCGCCGGCCGTCCTGTTCTTCTTCCTTCAGAAGGAGTTCATCAGCGGCCTGACGTCGGGCGCGGTCAAAGGCTGATATGGCGGCAACCCTTTGAAACCCTTTGACATAAGTCCGGATGGGGTTACTTTCCCGACTTCCATCGGACCTGGAGGAGGCTCCCAATGACCAAGACCCATTTCGCGATCGCAACCGTCCTGTTGGCCGCAGCCACAGGCACGGCGTCGGCGCAGGCGCCGAAGCCCGCCGCCGCTCCCGCTGCCGCACCCGCCGCAGCACCGGCTGCCAAACCCGCCGCGGCGCCCGCCGCTGCTCCGGCTGCGGCGCCCGCCGCTGCCAAGCCGGCCGCCGCTGCTCCGGCCGCTGCCGCTCCGGCCGCCGCCGCTCCGGCTGCCGCCGCTGCTCCGGCCGCGCCCAAGATGGAGCCGCCGAAGCCGTCGAAGGAGCTGGAGACGTTCATGAAGCCGTTCGAGGGCAGCTGGAAGTGCGACACCAAGTTCGCCGCCGGCGCGTTCGGCCCCGGCTCGCCCGAGGTGACCGCGAAGTCGACGGTGAAGTTCAAGAAGGACCTGAACGGGTTCTTCTACCGCGGCGACTACGAGGTGAAGAAGCAGAAGGGCGTCGACATGCCGATGAAGGGGACGTTCTACATCGGCTACGATCCCGGCTCGCAGGAGATCATCACCACCGGCGTCGACACGGCCGGCGGCCTCGGCGTTGGCGCAGGCAAGATCACCGGCGACACCGTGACCTACACCGGCGAGAGCCGGATGATGGGCATGAAGATGAAGACCCGCGAGACCATGGGCACGAAGGCCGGAGGCAAGGAAGGCTTCCACAAGCTCGAGATCGACACGGGCAAGGGCTTCACGCTGATGGGCGAGGACAACTGCAAGAAGTAATTCGCGGTTAGTCGCAGCAAACTATTGCAGCACGCCGGGCGGTGCCTCGCAGGCGCCGCCCGGTTAGAATCGCTTCCTCATGACTTCGCTTGGTTTCACCTTGCGCCGCGCTCTCGCGGCACTGCTTCTGGTCGGCGCCGCGGCCGGCTGCTTCGATTCGGGCGGCCGACCCGACTACATCCCGCCGCAGCCTCCGGGGCCGGCGCAGGTCGACCTGACGCTGAGCTACCAGCGCATCGACGGCTTCGGCGCATCCAGCGCCTGGACGGCCAACAACCTGAGCGACACGCTCGCCGACCAGTTCTTCTCGCCCGACGTCGGGATCGGCCTGTCGTTG
>DATCGH010000046.1:0-3468 GCA_036509055.1 Caldimonas sp. | reverse complement strand
CAGGGATTGGTGCCGAGATAGCGCGCGCCCAGCGTCGAGTCGGCCATCTGACCCATTCGGATGGCGACATCGATGCCTTGCTCTACAACGTCGACGTAGCGGTCGTCGAAGCTGATGTCGAGCCTGACCTCCGGATTGGCCTGCATGTAGCGGAGGGCGAGCGGCACCAGGACGCGCCTGCCGAAGCCGACCGACGTGCTCAGGCGAAGCTGCCCGCCGATGCTGCCCTGCCGGAGCACGGCCACGTCCTCGGCCTCGTCGATGGCGCGCTCGATCACCTTGCATTTCTCGTAGTAGAGGGCGCCGACCTCCGTGGGCGTCACCCCGCGGGTCGACCGGTGCAGCAGCCGCACCCCCAGACGCTCTTCGGTCGCGGCAATGGCCTTGGTCGCCGTCGGCTGGGTGATGCCGAGCTCGGACGCGGCCTTGCTGAAGCTGCAGGTCTCGACGACGCGGACGAAGAGCTGCACGGCGTTGACGCGGTCCATCGCGCCAATGTATCCCCCTCGCGCCGGCCATCGTCCGCGGAATAGTGCTTATACGCAGACTGGGATTCACGTCGAAAGCGCCGGCGAAGATGATCCCCCATTCGCCTCAGGAGACAGCCATGACGAAGATGAAGGCCGCGATGGCCGCGGTGCTGGTGATGGAAAAGGAGGGTGTCACCCAGGCCTTCGGCGTGCCGGGCGCTGCCATCAACCCCATGTACGCGCAGCTTCGCGAGCGCCAGTCGATCGCCCACGTGCTCGCCCGCCACGTCGAAGGCGCGTCGCACATGGCCGAGGGCTACACGCGGGCCAAGGCCGGCAACATCGGCGTGTGCATCGGCACCTCGGGGCCTGCCGGCACGGACATGATCACCGGCCTGTATTCGGCGCAGGCCGACAGCATCCCGATCCTGTGCATCACCGGCCAGGCGCCGCGCGCCCGTCTGCACAAGGAGGATTTCCAGGCCGTCGACATCGCCAGCATCGCCAAGCCCGTGACCAAGTGGGCGACGACGGTCCTCGAGCCGGCGCAGGTGCCGCGGGCGTTCCAGCAGGCTTTTCATCTGATGCGCTCGGGCCGGCCCGGACCGGTGCTGATCGACCTGCCGTTCGACGTGATGATGGCCGAGATCGAGTTCGACATCGACACCTACGAGCCGCTCTCGGTCTACAAGCCGACCGCCAGCCGCAAGCAGATCGAGAAGGCGCTCGAGATGCTCGTGACCGCGGACCGGCCCCTCATCGTCGCCGGCGGCGGCATCATCAATGCCGACGCGTCCGAGCTGCTGGTCGAGTTCGCCGAGCTGACCGGCATTCCCGTCATCCCGACGCTGATGGGCTGGGGCACGATCCCCGACGATCACGCCCTGATGGTCGGCATGTGCGGCCTGCAGACCAGCCACCGCTACGGCAACGCCAACATGCTGGCCAGCGATTTCGTGCTCGGCATCGGCAACCGCTGGGCGAACCGCCATACCGGCAGCCCCGAGGTGTACTGCAAGGGACGCAGGTTCATCCACGTCGACATCGAGCCGACCCAGATCGGTCGGGTCTTCGCGCCCGACTACGGCATCGTTTCCGACGCCAAGGCGGCACTGCAGATCTTCGTCGAGGTGGCGCGCGAGTGGAAGGCGGCCGGCAGGCTGCGCGACTGGTCGGGCTGGGCAGGCGAATGCCAGCGCCGCAAGGGCTCGATCGAGTACCTTCGCAAGACCAACTTCGACAGCGTGCCGATGAAGCCGCAGCGTGTCTACCAGTGCATGAACAACGCCTTCGGCAAGGACGTGACCTACGTCTCGACGATCGGCCTGAGCCAGATTGCCGGTGCGCAGTTCCTGCATGTCTATCACCCACGCCACTGGATCAACTGCGGCCAAGCCGGCCCGCTCGGCTGGACGATCCCGGCCGCGCTCGGCGTTCGGGCGGCCGACCCGAACCGCAAGATCGTGGCGCTTTCGGGCGACTACGACTTCCAGTTCATGATCGAGGAGCTGGCCGCGGGCGCGCAATTCAAGCTGCCCTACATCCACATCGTCGTCAACAACAGCTACCTCGGCCTGATCCGCCAGAGCCAGCGCGGCTTCACGATGGACTACTGCGTCCAGCTCGGCTTCGAGAACATCAACTCCGACGCCGACGACGTGACCGCGCAGGGCTACGGCGTCGACCACGTCAAGGTGGTCGAAGGCCTGGGTTGCAAGGCCATCCGCGTGCACCGGCAGGAAGAGATCGCGCCGGCCATCAAGCGCGCCGAGGCCTGGATGGCGGAGTTCAAGGTGCCGGTGATGATCGAGATCATCCTCGAGCGCGTGACCAATATCGCGATGGGCACCGAGATCGACAACATCGTCGAATTCGAGGAGCTCGCCAAGGGCAGGGCGGACGTGCCGACCGCGGTTTCGATGCTCGACTAGCCGGGACACCCAGATGCCCAAGTTCGCCGCCAATCTGACGATGCTCTTCACCGAGCATTCCTTTCTCGACCGGTTCGAGCACGCCGCCAAGGCGGGCTTCGAGGCGGTGGAGTTCCTGTTCCCCTACGCCTGGTCCGCCGAGGAAATCAAGCAGCGCCTCGACGCCAGCGGTCTGAAGCTGGTGCTGCACAACCTCCCGGCGGGCGACTGGGACGCTGGCGAGCGCGGCATCGCCTGCCATCCCGACCGGACGGACGAGTTTCGCGAAGGCGTTGCCCGGGCGGTGACCTATGCCACCCGGCTCGGCGTGCCGCAGCTCAACTGCCTGGCCGGCAAGGTCCCGGCCGGGGTGCCCGGCGAGGTGTCGCGAACGACGCTGGTAGAGAACCTGCGCTTCGCCGCGACGGCCCTGAAGAAGGCCGGTCTGAGGCTGCTGATCGAGCCGATCAACACCTTCGACATCCCCGGGTTCTACCTGCACGGCACGGCCCAGGCGCTGGCCATCCTCGACGACGTCGGCGCCGACAACGCCTTCGTGCAGTACGACATCTATCACATGCAGCGGATGGAAGGCGAGCTCGCCGCGACCCTGCAGAAGCACCTGGCGCGCATCGGCCATGTCCAGCTGGCCGACAACCCCGGGCGCAACGAACCCGGCACCGGCGAGATCAACTACGAGTTCCTGTTCGCCCATCTGGACCGCATCGGCTATCGCGGCTGGATCGGCTGCGAATACAAGCCCGCCACGACCACGGCGGCAGGGCTCGGCTGGCGCCAGCGGCTGGCGCGCTGACGACATCCTGGGCCGGTTGCTTCAGCTCTTGAAGATCGCCTCGAGGTCGACCTCTTCGGTGGCGGCCTCGAGCTTCATGCCGCTTTCGATGTGGTCCAGGTGTTCCAGCATGAGTCGCTCGGCTCCGAGGCCGTCGCGGCGGGCGATGGCGTCGATGATGTGCGAGTGCTCATCGGCGCGGCAGCTCGTCGAGGTCGGTGCGTCGTAGAGGAAGATCATCAAGCAGGTCATCACCGACAACTCGCGCATGCTGCGCGCCAGCGCGGTGTTGCCT
>DATCGH010000045.1:0-6922 GCA_036509055.1 Caldimonas sp. | reverse complement strand
ATCGAGGGGTCTGACCGACTCCCCCAGGCCGAAGGCCTCGCGTGCTGCTGCGGCAGCCGCGAGGCCCTTTCCTTTGCCCTCAGGGAATGGCGATCGGCTGGAAGCCGAGCGCCGCGAGCGTCGCCGCCGCCGCGCCCGGCGCGCGCTCCTTGGCACCGCTGATGAAGAAGGCGAAGACGTCGCGTGGCTGAGGTTTGGGCGAGGACGCCTCCTCGATCCGCGGCAGGCCGTCGGCCGGCTCGCCCTTCGCCCAGCGGCGTGCGGCGTCGGCCCAGAAGCGGATCCGCTCAGGCGGATAGCCGGTCTTGTGCCGCGACTCGGTCATCATCAGTCGGGCGTAGACCAGGTCGCCGCTCGGATCGGCGAACGACGGGTACTTGTCCGAGTCGGCAAAGACGGTGGCAACGCCGTACCGGCGCACCAGCGCCAGGAACTCGGCCGTCATGAAGCTCGGATGCCGCACCTCGACGGCATGGCGCACCGTCTGGCCGTCGAGCTTTTTCGGCAGCAGCTTCAGGAAGTCCTCGAAATCCACGGGATCGAAGGCCTTGGTGGTGGCGAACTGCCAGACGATCGGCCCGAGCTTCGGCCCGAGCTCCTTCAGACCACTGGCCATGAATCGGCCGATCGACTCGCCCGCCTCGCCGAGCACGCGCCGGCTGGTGACGTACTGGGAACCCTTGATGCTGAAGACGAAGCCGGGCGGCGTGGCGTCACGCCACTTGGCGAAGCTCGCCGGCTTCTGCAGCCGGTGATAGGTGGCGTTGATCTCGATCGCGCTCAGCTGCCGGCTCGCGTATTCGAGCTCGTCCTTCTGCGCCAGGCCCTCGGGATAGAAATTGCCGCGCCACGGCGGGAAGACCCAGCCGCCGATGCCGACCCGGATTGCGCCCGCGGGCGGGCTCATCGGACGGACAGGGCTCGGGCGGCGATGCCAGACGCGGCGAAACGCGGCTGCGGTCGACGGCACAGGGCGCGGGGCGACAGGCTGAATGGCATCGTCGGGAGCGGGTGCGTGGTCCGCGGGCGGGTCTGGAGCGGCGAACTCGACGAGCTGGATTGTGGAGTCACTTGCGGTGGGGCGTCACCTCTCGCGCGACCAACGGCACGGCGGCATCGATGTGCGGAACAGCTTCGGTCGCGCTCGTCACCGCCCGATGGCGCCCAGCGGCGCGGCAGCGACGCCGATGGGCGCTGTCGTCAAGCCGTCATGGGCTGCGCATAAATTGGCGATCGTTGCGTGCCGCCTGTAGGTTGGCTCCTACTGCGGTTCGATGGGATGGCCGATAGTGAACTCATCGTTGCGTCGCGACAGTGCGAAAAGAGACAACGCGGCGAGCGATCCCGCAAGAGGAACGGTCATGAACGATGCGGACTGGGTCGAAGACGTGAAGCGCTGGTGCCTTGCCGGGGCCGAGTCGACTCGCTCGGCCGACGCCGCGCGCAGCGAATCCGAAAGCTGGTTCATCGGCTACGAGGCGGCGCATCCTGCACTGCAGGCGCACCATTGGCCCGACGCCCCGGTCTTCAGCGAATCGCGTCGTTGATCTCGAAGCGGCCCCGACGGGCCGCCGTATCCGGACCCTCTCCCCTCACCACGGGTCGATGAATCGGCCCCCCGGCAGCGCCGGCTTGGCGCTGGCGAGCGTCGCCGCCAGCCAGCGGCGCGTCTCGGCCGGATCGATGACCGCGTCGATCTCGAGCGTGGCGGCGACGTTGAGCGCCTTGCCCTTGGCGTATTGCGCCTCCACCAGGCGCTCGCGCAGGGCATCGCGCTCGGCGCCGGCCGGCGCCGCGTCGAGCTCCTTGCGAAAGCCGAGCTCGACCGCGCCCTCCAGCCCCATCGCCCCGAATTCGCCGCTCGGCCAGGAGGCGGTGGCCAACGGCGCATGCATGCCGCCGGCGACCATCGCCATCGCCCCGAGCCCGTAGGCCTTGCGCAGCACGACGGCGACGACCGGCACCTGCAGCTGGGCGGCGACGACGAACATCCGGCTCACGTGCCGCACCTGGCCGCGGGTCTCGATCTCCGGGCCCACCATGAAGCCGGGCGTGTCGACGAGCGAGACGATCGGCAGGCCATGGGCATCGCAGAGCTGCATGAAGCGGGCGGCCTTGTCGGCCGCGTCGGCGTCGATCGCGCCGCCGAGATGGGCCGGGTTGCTGGCCAGGACGCCGACCGGACGACCTTCGATCCGGGCGAGCGCGGTCACCACACCGGCGCCGAAGCCGGCGCGAAGCTCGATCGCCGAGCCGAGGTCGACAATGGCCTCGACGATCGCGCGAACCGGGTAGACGCGCAGGCGGTTCGCCGGCAGCAGGTCGCGCAGCGCGGCGGTGTCGGGGTCCTGCCAGGTCTCGAGCCGGCCCTGGAAGATCGACAGGTAGCGTCGCGCCACCGCGACCGCCTCGGCCTCATCCTCGACCAGGACGTCGATCACGCCGGAGCGCGACTGCACCTCGCCGGGTCCGATTTCCTCCGGCCGGAAGCGGCCGAGCCCGCCGCCCTCGACCATCGCCGGACCGCCCATGCCGATCGAGCTCGAGCGGGTGGCGACGATGGTGTCGCAGCAGCCGAGCAGGGCCGCATTGCCGGCGAAGCACCGGCCGGCGGCGATGCCGAGCACCGGCACCCGGCCCGAGAGCCGGGCGAAGCTCGCGAAGGTGGCGACATGCAGACCGGCGACGACGGGCATGTCGACATCGCCCGGCCGGCCGCCGCCGCCTTCGGCGAACAGCACCACCGGGAGCTTTTGCGCCAGGGCAATGCCGAGCATGCGGTCGGTCTTCTGATGGTTGCGCATGCCCTGGGTACCGGCGAGCACCGTGGCGTCGTAGGCCATGACCACGGCACGTGCCCGCTCGGCGCCGAACTCGGCCGCGTTGACGCTGCCGATGCCGGTGACCATGCCGTCGGCGGGCGTGTTGCGGATCAGGTCGTCGAGGGGACGGCGCGTCTGCTGCGCGGCGAAGGCGAGCGCGCCGTATTCGACGAAGCTGCCGGCGTCGCAGAGGTCGGCGATGTTCTCCCGCGCGGTGCGCAGGCCGAGCGCATGGCGCTTGGCGATTGCTTCTGGGCGGCTCGCGTCCCGGGTGAGGGCGTCGCGGCGGCGCAGCTCGAGCAGGTCGTCGCGGACCGGGGCGTCGGCGGCGGCACCGCTGCCGGGCAGGCCCGCCGCCGCCGCGGCGACGCCGGCGGTCGCCCTGTCGCCCGCGCGGTGCAGGCTGAGCAGGACCTCGCCCTCGACCACCACGTCGCCGGCGCGAACCCGCACCCCCGCGACCTCGCCATCGCCCTCGGCACGCACCTCGTGCTCCATCTTCATCGACTCGACGATCGCCAGCACCGCACCGGCGCGCACGCTCCGGCCAGGCTCGACGGTGACGGCGACGACGCTGCCGGCAAGAGGAGAGCGGATGTCCATGACGGGCTCGGGCTTCCGGGGAATGAAGGGCCGGCTCAGCGCACCGCGCCGGAATAGCGGGCGATCGTCAGGCCGGAGAGATCGATCCCCGGCATCCGGCCGGAGATCAGGTCGGCCATCACCCGCCCGGTGCCGGCAGCCATGGTCCAGCCGAGCGTGCCGTGGCCGGTGGCGAGGTAGAGGTTCTCGACCGGCGTGGCACCGATCACCGGCGTGCCGTCGGGCGTCATCGGCCGGAGGCCGCACCAGAACTCGGCCCGGGCGATGTCGCCGCCGCGGGGGAAGAGATCGCCGACCACGTGCGCCAGGGTCTTGCGCCGCGACTCGTGCAGCTTCAAGGTGTAGCCGGCGAGCTCGGCCGTGCCGCCGACCCGGATCCGGTCGCCCAGGCGCGTCACCGCGACCTTGTGGGTCTCGTCCATCACCGTCGACTCGGGTGCGCCCGCCGGGTCGACGATCGGCACCGTGATCGAGTAGCCCTTGACCGGATAGACCGGGATGCTGAGGCCGATCGGGCCGAGCAGCAGCGGCGAGTAGCTGCCGAGAGCGACCAGGTAGGCATCGGCGACGAGGGTGCCGGCGTCGGTGGCGACGCCGTCGAGGCGCTTGCCGGTGCGAACCAGGCCGCGCAGTGTGGTGCCGAAGCGGAACGAGACGCCGCGCTCGGCGGCGAGCGTCGCCAGCGCCTGGGTGAACTTGAAGCAGTCGCCGGTCTCATCGCCGGGGAGGAGCAGGCCGCCGACGAACTTGTCGCTCACCTGGGCCAGCGCCGGCTCGTGGCGGATGCAGCCGGCCCGGTCGAGCAGCTCGAAGGCGACGCCGCTCTGCCGCAGGACCGCGATGTCGTCGGCGCTGCCGTCGAACTGCTTCTGCGTCCGGAACAGTTGCAGCGTGCCCTGCATCCGCTCGTCGTAGGCGAGGCCGGTGTCGGCGCGCAGAGCGCGCAGGCAGTCGCGGCTGTATTCGGCAAGCCGGACCATGCGCGCCTTGTTGATCGCGTAGCGGGTTGCGGTGCAGTTGCGGAGCATCGCCAGCACCCAGGCGATGAAGGCGCGGTCGATGTGTGGCCGGATCACCAGCGGCCGGTGGTGCATCGCCAGCCACTTGATGGCCTTCAAGGGCACGCCGGGGCCGGCCCAGGGCGCCGAGTAGCCCGGTGAGACCTCGCCGGCGTTGGCGAAGCTGGTCTCGAGCGCCGGCGCGGCCTGCCGGTCGACCACGGTCACCTCGTGACCAGCGCCGGCGAGCTCGTAGGCGGCGGTGACGCCGATCACGCCGGCACCGAGCACCAGGACCTTCATGCCGGCACCCGCTCCATCGCCGCCACGTCAGAGGCCGACCGGAAACGCCGGCGGGCGGTGAGGCGGGAAGGCAGTGTCGTCATCCGGCTGCGGCATCATCGGCTTGGGCGTCGATTCTGCACGCGCCCTTCAACAGGAGATCCGGGATGATCCATGGGATGGCTTCGATCGTCGTGCCGCCGGAACACGCGGCCGCCGCGCTGGGGACGCCGCCGGCGATGCACAGCTTCGCCAAGATTGCCTGACGTGCCGCTGCTTCCGTCCTTCATCGCCCCCGCGCGCTTCGCCGGCGCCGAGGCTGCCCTGGCCCGCGCCCGCGAGATCTACGACAACAGCGTCGACCACCTGCGCAACGCCCTGCAGTCGTTCGTCAACGGCGAGGCCCTCGCCGGCCGGGTGCGCGCGTTCTATCCCCTCGTCCGCGTTCACACCGACACCGTGGCGCGGGCCGATTCGCGCCTCAGCTACGGCTTCGTCGCCGGGCCGGGCACCTTCGAGACGACATTGACCCGGCCCGACCTGTTCGCCGGCTACTACCTGGAGCAGTTCCGCCTGCTGCTGGAGAACCACGGCGTCGAGCTCGAGATCGGCACCAGCGTGCAGCCGATCCCGGTGCACTTCTCGTTCGCCGAGCATGACCACATCGAGGGCAGCCTGACGCCGGAGCGGCGCCTGCTGCTGCGCGACCTGTTCGACCTGCCCGACCTCGGCGCGATGGACGACGGCATCGCCAACGGCACCTTCGTCGCCGCGCCGGGGCAGGCGCGGCCGCTCGCGCTCTTCACCGCGCCGCGGGTCGACTATTCCCTGCATCGCCTGCGCCACTACACCGGCACCGACCCCGAGCACTTCCAGAATTTCGTGCTGTTCACGAACTACCAGTTCTACATCGACGAGTTCGTGCGTCTCGGCCACGAGACCATGGCCCGGGGCGGCGAGGGCGTAGCCTACGACGCCTTCGTCGAGCCCGGCAACGTGATCGAGCGGCCTTCGGGCGCCCCGGCGCAGAAGGGCGATCCCCTCGGCGCCCCGCCGCCGCGCCTGCCGCAGATGCCGGCCTACCACCTGAAGCGCGCCGACCGCGGTGGCATCACGATGGTCAACATCGGCGTCGGCCCGGCGAACGCGAAGACCATCACCGACCACATCGCGGTGCTTCGGCCGCACGCCTGGGTGATGCTCGGCCACTGCGCGGGCCTCCGCAACACCCAGCAGCTCGGCGACTACGTGCTCGCCCACGGCTACGTGCGCGAGGACCACGTGCTCGACGAGGACCTGCCGCTCTGGGTGCCGATCCCGGCGCTGGCCGAGGTGCAGGTCGCGCTCGAGGAGGCCGTCGCCCAGGTGACCCAGCTCAAGGGTTACGAGCTGAAGCGGATCATGCGCACCGGCACCGTCGCCAGCACCGACAACCGCAACTGGGAGCTGCTGCCCTCGCGCGACGCGATCAGCACGCCGGAACGCCGCTTCAGCCAGAGCCGGGCGATCGCGCTCGACATGGAGAGCGCGACCATCGCCGCCAACGGCTTTCGCTTCCGCGTCCCCTATGGCACGCTGCTGTGCGTGAGCGACAAGCCGCTGCACGGCGAGATCAAGCTGCCGGGCATGGCCAACCACTTCTACCGCGAGCGGGTCGACCAGCACCTGCGCATCGGCATGCGGGCAATCGAGATGCTGCGCGAAGCCGGCGTCGACCAGCTGCACAGCCGGAAGCTGCGCAGCTTCGCCGAGGTCGCATTCCAGTAGAGCTGCGGGGCGTCAAGCCGCTTCCCAATGGCGCCGTCTGCTTGATAAATTGCATTTATCATCGCTGTCATGCCGACCGAGCCGCGCGACCTCGCGCAGATCCGCTTCGACAATGCGATGGCGTTGTACGAGGATTTCGTCCGCGCCACGATCAAGCATCCCGACGCCGCCGCCCTGCGCGGGCTCGACGGCCGCTTTGCCGAGCGATTGCTGATCCAGCCGAGCTACTGGAGCCAGATCAAGGCACGCTCGCGCCAGATCGGCGAGCGCCTGGCGCGTCAGTTCGAGCAGCGCTGCCACAAGCCCGCGGGCTGGCTCGACGAGATCCATGCTCCGCAAAGCCGCGCCCCGTCTGAGGACGGGCCGGCCGACGACGACGAGCGCTTCATCGTCGGCCTGGTCCTGAGCTACTACCGGCGTCACCCCGAACGCGCGCGCACGCGCCTTCTC
>DATCGH010000044.1:0-5011 GCA_036509055.1 Caldimonas sp. | reverse complement strand
CGTGCTGGCGCTGAACGCCGCGATCCAGGCGGCCTCTGCCGGCGAGGCAGGACGCGGCTTCTCGGTCGTTGCCGAGGAAGTGCAGCGGCTGGCCGAGCGCTCCGCCGACGCGACGCGGCAGATCGCGGCGCTGGTGAAGACGATTCAGACCGACACCCAGGATGCGGTCGGCGCCATGGAACGATCGACCCAGGGCGTGGTCGAGGGAACGCGACTGACCGACGCGGCCGGCACGGCGCTGGGCGAGATCGACAAGGTGACGCGCCAGCTGACCGACCTCGTCGCCAGCATCTCGCAGCAGTCGCTCTCCGAAGCGCAGTCGGCCAACGTCGTCGCGGCCAACATCCAGCACATCTTTGCCGTGACCGAGCAGACCGGCGAGGGCACGCGCTCGACCGCGCAGATGGTGCGCGAGCTGTCCCGCACCGCCGAGGAACTGAACCAGTCGGTAGCGCGATTCAAGATCGCCTGATCGCCCGCCGCACCGCTTTCTAGATCCCGGCGCGTTCGCCACCCACCTTTCCGCTGCCGAGGCGCCGCATGGACAGCTCGCTCGACGATTCCGCCACCGCTGCGACCCCGGGGCTTCCCTCCGGCGACGACCTGAGCGCCATCGCCTGGGTCCAGGAGGAGCTTCGCCGCTCGCTCGACGCCGCGCACAAGTCGCTGCGCCGCTTCATCAAGGACCTCGAAGCCGTCACCGGCTCCGATCTCGACAGCGTCGATCCCGGCGTGCTGCGCGCCGCCCGCTCGCAGATCCACCAGGGCGTCGGCGCGCTCGAGCTGGTCGGTCTGCCGGCGGCGGCGGTGGTGCTGCGCGCCAGCGAGTCGGCGGTGCAGAAGAACATCGCCCGGCCGCAGGCGCTGACCCCGGAACTGGTCACCGATATCGAGCGCTCGTCGTTCGCCCTGCTCGACTACCTGGCGCGCATCCTCGCCGGCAAGAAGGTCTCCTCGCTGTCGCTGTTCCCGCAGTACCGCGCGGTCCAGGAAGCGGTCGAGGCCGAGCGGGTCCATCCGGCCGATCTCTGGGCGATGGACTGGCGCTGGCGCGAGATCGAGAACGATCCGAACGTCGCGCCGCACACCGCCGACGCCGACTTCCGCACCCAGATGGAAGCGCATCTGCTGCAGCTGATGCGCAGCACCCAGGCGCTGACCGCCTCGGCGAAGATGAGCGAGCTGTCGGCCGCCCTCGCGGCCGGCTCGTCGCATCCGCAGGTGCGCACTTTCTGGAACCTCGCCGCGGCGATGTTCGAGGCCCAGCATCACGGCCTGCTGCCCTTCGACGTCTTCACCAAGCGGGTCGCGTCGCGCCTGCTGGCGCAGTTCCGGATCCTGAGCCGCGGCGACTCCGACGTCTCCGAGCGGCTGGCCCGCGACCTGCTGTTCTTCTGCTCCCAGGCCGCGCCGGGCTCGCCGGGGCTGCGCCTGCCGCGCCTCAGTGCCGCCCGCGACGCCTACGGCCTGCCGCTGCAGACGCCGACCGACTACTCGCTGAGCGTGCTCGGCCGGTTCGACCCGGCGATCATCGTCCACGCCAAGAAGCGCGTTTCCGCGGCCAAGGAGGCCTGGTCGGCGACGGCCGGCGGCGAGATGCACCGCATCTCCGGGCTGGCCGAGCAGTTCGCCCTGGTCGGCGATTCGCTGCGCAAGCTCTTCCCGTTCGGCGAATCGTTCGCCGCCGAGCTGCAGAGCGCGGTCGTGCAAACCCAGCAGTCGAATGCCGCGCCGCCGCCGCACCTGGCGATGGAGGTGGCGACGAGCCTGCTCTACATCGAGGCGGCGCTCGAGGACGGCGACTTCGACGAGCCGGCGCATGCCGACCGGGTGCGCCGCCTCGGCGAGCGTCTCGCCGCGGTGCGCCAGGACGCGCCGCCGCAGCCGCTCGAGACCTGGATGGAGGAGCTCTACCGGCGCGTCTCCGACCGGCAGACCATGGGCAGCGTCGTCCAGGAGCTGCGCGCCTCGCTCGGCGTCGCCGAGAAGGCGATCGACGAATTCTTCCGCAACCCGACGAACTCGGGCGTCCTGGTCGACGTGCCGGTGCAGCTCGCGTCGATGCGCGGCGTGCTGTCGGTGCTCGGCATGGACCAGGCGTCGCAGGCGCTGCTGCGCATGCGCGACGAGGTCGACGGCCTGGTCTCGACCGAGGTCGATCCGGCCAAGGTCACCAAGGCCGGCGTGTTCGACCGCATCGCCGGCAACCTGAGCGCGCTCGGCTTCATGATCGACATGCTGAGCGTGCAGCCGCAGCTCGCCAAGTCGCTGTTCGTGTTCGATGCCGAGAAGGGAACGCTTGCGCCGCTGATGGGCCGCGCCGAGCCGCCCGGCAAGGCCGAGCCGGCGCCGATCGAGCCGCACCTGATCGAGGCGGCGCAGATGCTCGCCTTCAGCTCGGTGCGCGAAGACGTGCCGCTGCAGGAGGTGACGTTCGAGCTCGAGCGGCTGTCGCACGAGGCGCAGGCGGCCGACCAGCCGACGCTGGCGGCGGCGGTGCTCAAGGCGCAGGAGGCGATCCTCAGGGCCGCCGACGATCCGGTCAAGGTGACGACCGCGCGCGGCGAGCTCTCGGAGGCGCTGGTCGATTTCGTCGCCACCGCCACCGAGCCGGCGGGCCTCGAGGTCATCAGCGAGCCGGCGCCGCTGGCGCCGATGAAGCCGATCGCCCTGGTCGGCGATCTCGAGCACGACGACGAGATGCGCGACGTCTTCCTCGAGGAAGCGCGCGAGGTGATCGAAGGCGCGACGGCGGCTTGCGAGCAACTGCAGCACGCGCCCGGCGACCTCGGTCTGCTGACGACCGTTCGCCGCGCCTTCCACACCCTCAAGGGCAGCGGCCGCATGGTCGGCCTCAAGTCCTTCGGCGAAGCCGCCTGGGCCTGCGAGCAGGTCTTCAACACCCAGCTCGCCGAGCAGCGCGCGGCCGAGCCGCCGCTGATCGAGTTCGCGACCTGGGTGCTCGGCCACCTCTCGAGCTGGGTCGAGGACATCGCCGCGCATCGCGACGAAGGGCGCAGCGAAGGCGAGGTCAAGGTCGCCGCCGACCGCGTGGCCCGACGCCTCGCGACCGGCGAGGACAGCTCCGACATCGCCCTGCCGATGGGCATGCCGCCCGGCTTGCCGAGCGCTGCGGATCTCCAGCTCGGCTCGCCGGCCGCTCTCGGGAAGGTGCCCGAATCTCCCGCCGAGGTGGCCTTCGAGCTCGACCTCTCGGGCTTCGAGCGGGCCGACAAGGTCCCGCCGTCGGTGGCCGACCTGCCGGCGCTGGACGTTGCCGCATCGGCGATGTTCGACCGCTTCGACGAATCGCGCGAGGAGCCGACGCCGGACCAGACACGGACGACGATCGTCGATGCGCCGTTCGACATGACGAGCGGTCCGATCGATCTCGACCTCGGCGTTCCCACCGACGCCGCGCCGCTGATCGAGCTGCTCGAGCCGAGCGACACCGCCTCGCCGCCGGCGCCGGACCTGCTGCTCGATCTTTCGAGCGTCCACGCGCTGCCTGACGCGGCCCGCACCACGGCCTCGCGACCGATGCCCCTCGCCGCGCCCGTCGAGCCCGAGCCCGCTGCCGCGGCGAGCGAGCCGGCGATCGACGAGCACGTCAAGGTCGTCGGGCCGCTGCGCATCAGCATCCCGCTGTTCAACATCTACCTGAACGAAGCCGACGAGCTGTCGCGGCGGCTGACCACCGAGGTCGCCGAGTGGGCGATGGAGCTGCACCGGCCGCTCGGCGAGACGCCGATCGCCCTGGCCCATTCGCTCGCCGGAAGCTCGGCCACCGTCGGCTTCACCGACCTGTCGCATCTCGCGCGCTCGCTCGAGCACGCGCTCGCCCGTTCGCAGGTGATCGGCCACGGCACCGACGAGGAAGCGCGCCTGTTCGTCAACGCCGCCGAAGAGATCCGGCGCCTGCTGCACCAGTTCGCCGCCGGCTTCCTGAAGGTGCCCGATCCGGAGCTGCTGACCCGCCTCGCCGAGCACGAGCTGACCTCGGCCCTGCGCCTCGAGGCGGCGACCGCGGCCTCCGAGCTGGCCGGCGGCGTGGAGAGCGAATCTCCGCCCGACGCCGCGCTCTCGGTCGAGCCGCTGATGAGCCTCGACATCGCCGAGGACGAGGCGCTGACCGCGCCGGCCACGCCCGACGACGCCGGGTCCGCCGCGGTCCGCGTCCTCGCGCCCCAGCCGGTCGAGCCGGCGGCCGCGACAGCCGCCTCGGCACTGATCCAGCCGCCGCCCGAGGTCGTCGCCGACGCACCGCGGGTTCCGGCCGAAGCCCGGGCAACGGCCGCAACCGAGGCCAAGGCGGCGCCGGCGCCCGCAGCCGAGGTCGCCGACGAGCCGGCGGAAGCCGGCATCTCCGCCTTCGGCGCCCTCGCGCCCTTCGGTGCCCTGGGCCTGTCGGAGCTGAAGCCGCTCGCGGCGGCACCGACCGAGACCCACCGGCCCGGTCATGCCGGCCACACCTCGACCTTCGGCGACATCGACGACGACATCGATGCGGTCGACGCGGTCGACCTCGAGCTGTTCCCGATCTTCGAGGAGGAAGCGCTCGAGCTGCTGCCCAAGCTCGCCGCGCAACTGCGCGACTGGTCTCGCCAGCCGACCGTGCCGGCGCACGCCAGCGCCTGCATGCGCACCCTGCACACGCTCAAGGGCGGGGCCCGCCTGGCCGGCGCGATGCGCCTGGGCGAAATGGCGCACCGGCTGGAAACGCGGATCGAGCGGCTGACGGCGGGCGAGGCGGTGGTCGATGCCGCCGACGTCGAAGTCCTCCAAGGCCGCTCCGATGCGATGGCGCACGCCTTCGACGCGATGCGCAGCCGCGATGCGCAGGCCTATGCTGACGCGGTCGCCGCGGCGATCGCCCCTGCACCGGTCGCTCCGACGCGGGTCGCTGCCGCCGCAGCCGTGCCCGCTCCGGCCGCGCCACCAGCGCCCGCCGTCGTCGCCGTCGCACCCGTTGCAGCGCCGGCGCCCGTCCCGGCGCCCGCGCAAGCGGCTG
>DATCGH010000043.1:0-2643 GCA_036509055.1 Caldimonas sp. | reverse complement strand
CCGAGGCGCGTCGTTTGCCTGATTTGACGGATGGCCGCCCACGGGCTCGGCCGGGAGTGGCGAATGCGCCGGTGGTTTCCGAAGGTGGCAGGCTGGGGACTCGTCGCCGCCCTCGCGGCATGTGCCTCCGCGTCGGCGCCTTCTTCCAAGGAGCAGCAGCGAGCGCAGGCCGTGGCGAGGGCGACGGAGTACTGCAAGAAGAAGGGGCTGGTCATGCACCCCAGCAATGCCGCGGCACCCGCCCGGTCCGGACAGGCGTCGCCCGAACTGCAGTTCCACTGCGTCAAGGGCAAATAGCGGCATCTGAAGACGTGGGCATCAGCCGCGCTCTCGAAAGGGTCTTGAAGCATCCCCGGCAAGCCCTCGTGAGCTCGGTGCCACTCTCTCGTGAACAGACCTGAGCGGGCACGGCTGATGCCCATCCCCGGGTTGCGACAGCAACGGGTACTTCGGATGCCTCCCCCGATCAAGATACGCCTTCCCAGCGGGCGAACGGCGACACTTCGCAAGCCCGCCCACGAGCGACCCTGGGAGCTCTTTCGCGAAGGCGCGGTCTACATCGTCCGGCGAGTCAAGCGGGGCGATTCCAGCGAATGGGAAACCTTCGCCAACCAGGGGTCGCTCTCGCCCCTCTGCCTCGACCTCGTCGACGCGGAGGCCCTGGTGACCGCGCTCAACGCGGAGTGGCCGGCGGTCGCCTCTTCCGAGCGCTAGACCCTCGGCCCCCGCGACCGACGAGACCCGATCGCTGCTTAGACCACGGTCAGCACGCCGGTCATCCGGTCGTGCTCGTCGCCGCAGAAGTTGTCGCAGAGATAGACGAACCGCCCCGCCGGCAGCGAGCGCAGCGTCAGCGTCGCCGGGCGGCCGGCGGCGGCGATCGTCTATCGCCTCCGCGCCCACGAGATCAACCTGTTCGTCACCCGGTCGGCCTCGGCAGAGTCCCGGCCGGTGACGCTGTCGAAGCCACGCGGCTTCGCCATGGCCGCGTGGGTCGAGGACGGACTGGCCTTCGCCGCGGTCTCGGATGTCGACCTGCAGGAGCTGACGCGGTTCGCCGAGCTGCTCCGGTCGCCGGCTCCCTGACGCCGCCCGCCTCGCCGAGCGGCGATTGGCGCCCCGCCGCGGGCGCGTCATCGGCCTGTCATCGCACAGGGTCACCGTGGAGGCGCTGATGCCGGCGTTCCACACCGTCGAAAGCCCGGCGAGAACCGTCGTTCAGTGAAGGCCGGGCCGCGCGGCAGCGTAGCGCCCCGGCGGCTGGCCGACGTGCCGGCTGAACGCGGTGCTGAAGGTGCTCGCCGAACCGTAGCCCACGCGTTCGGCCACTTCGGCGATCCCGAGCGCCTGACTGCGCAGCAGGTTCTTCGCCAGCGCCATGCGCCAGGCCAGCAGGTACTCCATGGGCGGCAGCCCCACCGCGCGGGTGAAGCGCTCGTGGAAGGCCGAGCGCGAAAGCGCCGCCCTCGTCGCCAGTTGCGTCACCGTCCAGGCGTGCGCCGGGTCGTCGTGCAGATGCCGCAGCGCCCGCGCAACCCGCCCATCGGCCAGGCCACGCAGAAGCCCCGGCGGCGCATCCTCCCCCGCGGTCGCACGCAGGGCTTCGATGAGCAGCACGTCGACCAGTCGCGAGAGGACGAGGTCGCGCCCCGGTCGCTGCCCGCCCGCCTCGCCGTCGACGAGCTGCACCAGCGCCGAGAGGCGCTCGAGGCCGCGGACGTGCAGCAGCGCCGGTAGCAGCGACACCAGCAAGCCGGCATCGGGCGAATCGAAGACGAACCAGCCGCCGAGCAGGCGCACGTCGGGCGGCCCCTGGCGCGTCCCGTGGCGAACTTCGCCCCGGGGCGTCGGAGCGACCTTGGGGTCGATGCGGACCGGCGTCGCCGGCTCGAACCCCGACAGGGTGAAGCCGGGTGTCGCCGGCAGCAGCACGAAGTCGCCGGCGGCGAGCGTGAGGGGTACCTCGCCGTCGACCGCGAGACGGCAGCTGCCCTCGAGCACGACGCAGAAGCTCGGCTGGCCGAATTCCGAATAGCGAATGCCCCAGCGACCGGCGCCGCTGATGCCTTTCGAGAACACCGTGCGCGGCTGCAGCAGGGCGATCGCTTCCGCGAGCGGATCACTCATGGCCGGACGATTGCAAACGAACTACGGACTCTTGATTGTAGATCGTCCTGACATTGCCCTCTATCGTGCAGCGCACCCTCACCAACAACATGGAAACCACGATGAAGACCGTCCTGATCACCGGCTGCTCCTCGGGCTATGGCCTGGAGACCGCCCGCCACTTCCACGCGCAGGGGTGGAACGTCGTCGCCACGATGCGAAGCCCGCGCGAGGATCTCCTGCCCCGTTCCGAGCGGCTGCGCGTGCTGGCGCTGGACGTGACGAGTCCCGAGAGCATCGCCGCGGCGCTCGAGCAGAGCGGCCCCATCGACGTGCTCGTCAACAACGCCGGCATCGGCCTCTTCGGTGCATTCGAGGCGACCTCGATGGCGACGACGCGCGCGATCTTCGACACCAACACCTTCGGCGTGATGGCGATGACCCAGGCGGCGCTGCCGCAGTTCCGTGCGCGACGCGCCGGCGTCGTCGTCAACGTGACCTCGAGCGCGACTCTGGCGCCGATGCCGCTGGTCGCCG
>DATCGH010000042.1:0-2856 GCA_036509055.1 Caldimonas sp. | reverse complement strand
CTTTGCAGGTCTTCCTTGTCTCCTCCATTTTTCGAAAGTCATCGATGAAAGCAATCCTTCGCCACACCGCCGGCGCCGCCGCCTCTCTCGCGGTCGCCGCCAGCAGCTTCGCCGCCGGCAGCCTCACCGTCTCGCGCGAGGTGATCGTCGAGCGCCCGGCAGCCACCGTCTGGAAGCTGGTCGGCAGCTTCAACTCGCTCGACGTCTGGCTGCCGCCGGTGCGCGGCAGCTCGTACACCGGCAACGCCACCCAGCCCGGCGCGATCCGTGTGCTCGACCTGGGCAACAACGCCAGCGTGACCGAGAAGCTGCTCAGCTTCGGCGCGGCCGAGCACCGCTACAGCTACGCCTTCCTGAGCTCGCCGCTGCCGGTGAAGAACTACGTCGCCACGATCGAGCTGAGCGCCGCGGGCGAAGGCAAGACCCGGGTCAAGTGGTCCTCCACCTTCGATGCCGAGGGCGCGCCCGACGACAAGGCGAAGGAAGCCATCCAGGGCATCTACGACGCCGGCCTGGGCAAGCTCTCGGCGATCTTCCGGGACTGATCTCATGGACGTCTACGAGAACGAGATCAGCCCGGACGGCTGGCTGGTGAGCGACGTCAACGCCGACCGCGACGACGACCCGGTCGCCTACGAGCGCAAGCTCCGGAAGAAATACGACACGGTGAAGCGCGACGTCAATGCCATCGACGGCCTGAGCATCAAGGCACCCGACTGGGCGACCCTGATCGCGACCAAGAAGCGCGAGAAGTCGAGGGCGGTCTCGTTCAGCCTCGACCTGAAGCGCTCGTCGCTCGTTCTCACCGCCGGCACGCCCACCGGCAGCCGCTTCACCCTCGGCAGGCGGGCGGTCCCCTCCGACCTGGAGGAGTACCGGCTGTTCCTCGAAGCGCTGATGGGCTGGTCGGACGGCGACCACCCGCTCGTGAGCGAATCCGACTTCAAGACCTGGAGCCGGAAGAACCCGAAGAAGCCCACGGTCTACAAGACCTACGAGGAGCTGGCGAGGAAGAGCAAGGCCGACACCGAGGCCTTCCGGGCCTGGGCCAAGACCAGCTCGCCGGGCAAGAAGGTCCTGGAGGAGTGGGGCCGCACCGAGAAGCTGAAGCCGGCCGATGCGGCGCGGGTCAAGGCGCTGAAGATGCTCGACGCGCTGCTCGCGGGCTACTACAAGACGTTCTGAGGCGAGGCCGGGCCGGGCGGCCCAGCCTCGGCCCTAGGACAGCGCCTGGTGCAGGAAGAGGCGCGCCTTTTCCCATTGCCGCTGCACGGTGCGTTCCGAGACCTCGTGCATGACGGCGATCTCGGCCAGGGTGAAGCCGCAGAAGAATTTCAGGTCGACGACGCGGGCGAGCTCGGGCTCGAGCGCAGCCATCTCGTCCATCGCCTCGCTCAGGCCGGGGAGCGTTTCCGGCTGGAGAAGCTGCTCGGCGCTGTGCGTGTCGAGCGAGGTGATGTCGAGGCCGCCGCCGCGCTTTTGCGCCTGCCGCGCGCGGATCCGGTCGATGACCAGGCCGCGCATGGTTCGTGACGCGTAGGCGAGAAAGCGCCCGCGCTCCTCGAATTCCAGCGCCGGGCGCTGGCTGATGTCGAGCCACGCCTCGTTCACCAGCGTGCCGGTGCTCATGTGGTCGCCGGCGCCGTTGATCCGCACTTCGCGCCGCGCCATGCGGCGCAGTTCTTCGTAGAGCTGCGTGAACAGAACCGCGGCCGGCACCGGCTCGCCCGCCGCCGCGGGCGGCGGCGCTTGCGGAGGAACCTCGGGCGGTATCGGCATGTCGGTGTCGGCGGGCGAACGGCAGGGGATGCTGCTCCCGCGGCGCCATCTCGGCAATCGAAATTTCGCCGCCGGAAGCGACAGCCCGGACCGCCGCGACGGCGAAAGGAGACACTCCGCGCCATGGCGCGCCCGGATCCCGTTCGCTGGAAAGTCCTGAGCCCCCTGCTCGACGAACTGCTCGACAGCGATCCCGGCGAGCGCCAGGCGCGCCTGGAAAGCCTGCGCCGGGAAGACCCGCTACTTGCCGGAGAGCTCGAGGCGCTCCTGTCGCATGGCGCTGCGGCGGATCGGGAACGGTTCCTCGCCGGCGTCGTCGCGCCGCCGGAGGCGAGCCTCGAAGGCAAGACGGTCGGCAACTACACGCTGATCGCGCCCATCGGCAGCGGTGGCATGGGCAGCGTGTGGCGGGCGCAGCGCAACGACGGCCGCTTCGAGCGGCAGGTCGCGATCAAGTTTCTGAACCTCGGCTTGCCGGGCAGCGTCGGTGCCGAGCGCTTCCGGCGCGAAGGCAACTTCCTCGCGCGCCTCACCCATCCGCACATCGCCCGCCTGCTCGACGCCGGCGTCTCGGCCACCGGCCAGCCCTATCTCGTGCTCGAGTACATCGAGGGCCTGCCGATCGACCGCTGGTGCGAAGACCGGCGGCTCGATGTCGAGGCCCGCGTGCGGCTCTTCATCGACGTGCTCGCGGCCGTGGCGCACGCGCACAGCAACCTGATCCTGCATCGCGACCTGAAGCCTTCGAACATCCTCGTCACCGCCGACGGCGAGGTGAAGCTGCTCGACTTCGGCATCGCCAAGCTGCTCGACGAGGCCGAGCCGGACGGGCCGGCAGCCGACGAATCGAGCCGCACCCTCGGGCGTGCCTACACGCCGGACTACGCCGCACCCGAGCAGATCCAGGGCCGGGCGGTGACCACCGCCACCGACGTGTATGCCCTCGGCGTGCTGCTCCATGTCCTGCTGAGCGGCCGGCACCCGACCGCGCGGCCCGAGGCGACGACGCTCGAGCGGCTGCAGGCCGTCGTTTCGGCACCCCCGGCTCGCTTGTCGGTGGCCGCGCTCGGCGACGAC
>DATCGH010000041.1:0-6820 GCA_036509055.1 Caldimonas sp. | reverse complement strand
GTGCTCGCGCCTGCGCCGCGGCGCGCTCTACCGGGTGGCGAGCGAGCTCGGCGCGACCAGGGTCGCGCTCGGCCACCATCGCGACGACATGGTGCAGACGCTCTTCATGAACATGTTCTTCAACGGCCGCATGAAGGGCATGCCGCCCAAGCTCGTCAGCGACGACGGGCGGCACGTCGTGATCCGCCCGCTCGCCTACGTCGCCGAGGTCGACCTGGTGCGCTGGGCCGAATACCGGCGCTTCCCGATCATCCCCTGCAACCTGTGCGGCAGCCAGACGCATCTGCAGCGGGTCAAGGTCGGACAGATGCTGCGCGACTGGGAACGCGAGCAGCCAGGCAGGATCGACCGGATCTTCCGGGCGATGGGCGACATCGTTCCTTCGCACCTGCTGGACCGGAACCTCCATCCGTTCAGCTCGCTCCAACCGACCGGCACGGTCAACGCCGACGGCGACCGGGCGTTCGATGAAGAGGAGTTCGAGGCCTGCGGCCCCGGGGCCGAGGCGCAGCCGATCGAGATTGCGCCCGCCCGTCCCCGCCCCATGCCGGCCTCGCCGCCACGGGGAGATTCGCCATGACGAAATCGATCGCCGCAGCCGCCGCGGTGCTGGCGCTGGCCGGCTGCGCCGCGCTGAACGTACTCGACACCGAGGTGACCAGCTTCAGCCGCTGGCCGGCCGACCGCGCCCCCGCCACCTACGTCTTCGAGCGGCTGCCGTCGCAGCAGGCCAACCCGCAGGCCGCGGCCGTGCTCGAGGATTCGGCGCGACGGGCGGTCGAGGCCGCCGGCTTCGTGCCTGCCGGCGAAGGCGCGGTACCCGACGTCAGCGTGCAGATCGGGGCACGGATCACCGCCACCGAGCGCTCGCCCTACGACGACCCGTTCTGGTACGGTCCGTACGGCTGGGGCCCCTACTACCGGCCGTTCTACGGTCGCTACGGCCGGGGCTACTGGGGACCGTATTGGGGGCCGTACGGGGGCCTCTACGGACGCTATGGTGCCTGGGGACCGTACTGGTCCGACACCCCCCACTACGAGCGCGAGGTCGCGGTCCTGATCCGCGACAAGAAGAGCGGCGAGCCCCTCTACGAAGCCCGGGCCAACAGCGAGGGCTCCACCTCCGGCGCGATCAGCCTGCTGCCATCGATGTTCAGCGCCGCGCTGCAGGGCTTCCCGACCGGCGGGCCGGCCAATCCGCGCCGGGTCCGGATCGACACCACGACCTCGACGCTGGTGCAGTGACCCCGGGCCGCGCCCCGGCGGGATTCAGGACGGACTTTCGCCGGCGAGCGCGCGCAGTTCGTCCTCGTAGTCCTTGAGCTTCTTCGCTGCCTTCTGCCGCTGCTCGGCGGTGGTGAGGTTGTGCAACGCGGCCGCGTAGCCGCAGTTGTAATCGACGAGGCGAACCAGGTAGCGCCGATAGAGCTCGTGCGGCGATCGCTCGATGCGCTTGAGGTAGCCCCGGATTTCGGCCTCCGCCTCCACCGGGCTCGCCCGGTTCGCGGCCAGTCGGCGCACGATCGTCAGCATGTCCTGCTGGCGGCGCAGCCGTTCGGCGTAGGCCAGGTCGCCGTCCCAGGGCGATTCGGCGATGGCACGGACGACGAAAGCGCGCTGGGCGTCATCGAGCCGGCCGTAGAACTCCTCGGCGCGCTCGATCTCGCGCTGGGTCGCGGCCTTCTTCCGCTTCGCCGGGTCGCGCTGCAGGAAGTCGTCGCGATACTCGTCGTTCTTGGCGGCATAGCGCTTCTCGATGCTCGCGACCTGCTGCGCCGAGAGCGTCGGCATGATCTCCGCCATCGCCGGCACGGCGTGCTCGATCGCGGTGTCGAAGCGGGCGCGCAGGTCGTGGCTCCAGGCGCACATCCGCTCGGCGGTGGCCGAGCCCTGCAGCTCGGACCGGGCCCGGCCGAGCAGATCGGCATAGTCGGGCAGCTGGGTCCGGCGATGCCAGACGAACCATTCGTCGAGGGCGGTGCGCACGCGGAGCGATTGCGCGTCGTCGAACTCGGCGTAGCCGTCGAGCCAGCGGAAGGCGAGCGACGGTCCCTGGTTGTAGCCGAGCCTGAGGGCGAGGCCGCAACCCGAGAGCAGCACCGACGCCGCGAGCATCACCGCGATAATCGGCAGCCGGCTTCGAAGGCGAGAAACAGGTAGGCGCATGGTGCTCAACATCGTGATCATGGCTGCGGGCAAGGGAACGCGGATGCGTTCGGCGCGGCCGAAGGTGCTGCATCGCCTCGCCGGCCGCCACTTATTGCAGCATGTTCTGGATACCGCGGCGGGCCTCGGGGCGTCGCGCACCATTGTCGTCACCGGCCACGGCGCCGCGGAGGTCGAGCAGGCCACGGGCGCGCCCGGGCTCGCCTTCGTCCGCCAGGAGCCCCAGCTCGGCACCGGCCACGCCCTGCAGCAAGCCGCGCCGCTGCTCGACGACACCGGCACCACCCTGGTCCTCAACGGCGACGTGCCGCTGATCGAGGTCGAGACCCTGCAGGCGCTGATCGCCGCCAGCGACGGCGAGAAGCTGGCCCTCCTCACCGTCGCCCTGGCCGACCCGAAAGGCTACGGCCGGGTGCTGCGCAGCGGCGGCGCGATCACCGCGATCGTCGAGGAGAAGGATGCGAGCGCCGACCAGCGCGAGATCGCCGAGATCTACACCGGCGTGATGGCCGCGCCGACCGCGGCGCTGAAGGACTGGCTGGCGGCACTGAAGAACGACAACGCCGCCCGCGAGTACTACCTCACCGACGTCGTCGGCCTCGCGGTCGCCGGCGGAACGCCGGTGGTCGGCGTCCGCGCCGCGGGCGAGACCGAGGTGCTCGGCGTCAACAGCGCGGCGCAGCTCGCCGATCTCGAGCGGCGCTTTCAGCGTCGCGCCGCCGAGCGGCTGATGAACGAGGGCGTGCGCCTCGCCGACCCGGCGCGCTTCGACCTGCGCGGCACGCTGCGCTGCGGCAGCGACGTCGAGATCGACGTCGGCTGCATCTTCGAAGGCGAGGTCGAGCTCGGCGAGGGCGTGCGCATCGGTGCGCACTCGTTCGTGCGCAACGTCCGCATCGCCGCCGGCGCGACCATCCGGCCCTACACCCACATCGACGGCGAGGCGCTCGGCGCCAGCGTCGGCGAAGGCGCGATCGTCGGCCCGTTCGCCCGCCTGCGCGGCGGTGCGGCGCTCGGCGCCGAGGTCCACATCGGCAACTTCGTCGAGGTCAAGAACGCGACCCTGGGCCGCGGCGCCAAGGCCAATCACCTCGCCTACCTCGGCGACGCCGACGTCGGCGAGCGGGTCAACTACGGCGCCGGCGCGATCACCGCCAACTACGACGGCGCGAACAAGCACCGCACCACCATCGGCGCCGATGCGCACATCGGCAGCAATGTCGTCCTGGTGGCGCCGGTGAAGGTCGGCGACGGCGCCACCGTCGGCGGCGGCTCGACCATTGCCACGGACGCGCCGGCGGGCCAGCTCACGGTCGCACGCGCGCGCCAGAGCAGCTATGCCGACTGGAAGCGGCCGACGAAGAAGAAGCCCTGAGTCGCCGGCGGGGCGACGAGGCGATCCGTCGCCTCAGGCGATCGCCGCGACCGCGCGGCAGAGGTCGGCCCAGGCCCGCGGCTTGTCGGCCGCATGGCGCAGCAGGTACGGCAGGGCGAAGGTCACGACCACGGGAACGCCGTCGCGCTCATGCAGCCGCTCGCGCAGCTTGCCGAGCGGCTCGTCGACGCCGAGCAGCGCCAGGGCGGCGGCGCGGCCGAGCGCCAGGATGCAGCGCGGCTGAACCGCTTGGATCGCCGCGGCGATGCCGGCGGCCTGGCCTTCGTCGACCGGAAGATGGCAGGCCCGACCTTCCCGAACCTCGCTGCCGCGCGAGACCCGGATCGCGCGCAGCAGGTTGTCGAGGAGCAGCTCCTGCTCGGCCGCGGCCGCCGGATCGGCGGCGGTCGAGGCGAACGGCTCGCCGACCACCAGCCATTCGGCGTTGGCCAGCGGCCCCGGCGCGAACGGCGCTGCCGCGGTCGCTGCCTCTCGCGATGCCGGCGCAGGACGATCGGCCCCGCGGTCATAGGCCGTCGCCGGCGCGCGCGCCACCGGCACGGCGGCGCGCGGGGCCGCCGGCTCCGGCGTGCGCTGCGCGACCACCGTCGCCGTGCCCGCCTCCTCCATCGCCGCCGGTGTCTCCGGCGCCCAGACGCGGATGCCCATCTCGCGCAGCATCGCCAGCTGCCGCTCACTCCAGCGCATCGGCGCCTCCGACCGCGGGCTCGATGATCCGACTCATGACCACGGCGTCCTCGCGCGTGCCGGCCGGCGCCGGGTAGTAGCCCTTGCGCACGCCGACCTTGACGAAGCCGAGCCGCTGATAGGTGCGCTGCGCGTCGACGTTGGCGAGCCGCACCTCGAGCCAGAGACGCTCGGCCTCGACGTTGCGGCACTCGTCGACGAGCGCATCGAGCAGCCGCCGCGCATGGCCGCGGCGCCGCGCCGCCGGGCCGACGGTGATGTTGAGCAGGTGCATCTCGCCGGCGCCGCGCATGGCCACGCAATAGGCAAGCAGTTCGCCGCCGTGGCCGTTGAGCGTCCAGGCGGTGTAGCCGGCGGCGAGCGAATCGACGAAGTTGCCGCGCGTCCAGGGGAAGGCATAGACCTCGGTCTCGAGCGCGACCACGCCCTCGAGCGAGGCCAGCGTCATCGGCCGGAGGGTGTGGCCGTCGATCGAACGCACCGGCGGCCGCGGATTCGCGCTCATCGAGGCACCCTGGGCCTACGGCCGGTCCCGCCGAGCGGGACGGAGCGACCCCTTCGGAGCGGCCGTGCGAGGTCGCTCATGGCGTCGCCGCCGCGGCGGCGCGGGCCGCTTCGCGCTCGCGCGTCGTCTGCGCCACCTTGTCGCGGACGTAGAGCGGCAGGGCCTCGGCGGCATCGACGCCGGCGCCGTCGCGCCAGGCGCTCTCGGCCAGGGCGAGCAGGGAATCGGCATCGGCGCGCGCCTCGGGGAAGCGTCGCGCCGCGCCGCAGTCGAGCTGGTCGGCGAACACGAGCAGCGCGTCGCCGGCGACGGCCTCGGGCGCCGCCTCGCGCCAGCGCTGCGCGAGCGCGGCGACATCGACCAGCATCGGCGCCGCGAGCGTTGCCCAGCGGCCGTCGGCGAAGCGGTATTCGGCGGCGTAGATCTGGCTCATGCGCGCATCGATCGCCGCCCAGCAGCGAAACGTGGCCGCACCGGCCCGCGCCGCCTCGGCGACGACGAGCAGGCTGTCGATCGGCAGCACCGGCTTGGCCGCGCCCAGGGCCAGGCCCTGGGCCACCGAGCAGGCGGTGCGCAGGCCGGTGAAGGCCCCCGGGCCGCGGCCGAAGGCGATCGCGTCGAGATCGGCGAGGCCGAGGCCGGCTTCGGCGAAAAGGCCCATGATCGCCGGCACCAGCGCGGCCGAGGCCTGGCTGCCGCCGCTGGCGCTGCGGGACCAGCGCCGCTCGCCCGTGGCCAGGGCGACCGTCATACGCTCGCCGGCGGTGTCGAATGCGAGCAGGGCCGTCATGCGACACGAGTTTAGCGGCCGGTTCCGCCATGCAATGATGACGCTCCATGAAGCCCCGCCTGTCCCGACGACTCGGAGCCTGGGTGCTGGCGCTGGCGTCGGCGGCGCTGGCGGCCTCGGGCGCGTCGCCGGCCGGGGCGGCACCGCTGACGGCACGCGGCCTGCCCGCCGAGGTCGAGGCGGCGCTGACCCGGCACGGGCTGCCGCGCGAAGCGATGGTCGCCTGGGTCGAGGAGGTCGAGACGACCCGGCCGCGCGTCGCCTGGCAGGGCGATCGGCTGGTCAATCCGGCGTCGCTGATGAAGCTGGTGACAACCTACGCCGCCCTCGAGCTGCTCGGTCCGGCCTTCACCTGGTCGACGCCGGTGTGGCTGCAGGGCCCGGTGGCCGACGGCGTGCTCCAGGGCAACCTGGTGATCAAGGGCACCGGCGATCCGAAGCTGGTGCTGGAGCGCATCTGGCTCTTGATGCGGCGGGTGCAGCAGGCCGGCGTTCGCGAGATCCGCGGCGACATCGTCGTCGACCGCAGCGCCTTCGTGCCGGGCGAGCTCAACCCGGCTGATTTCGACGGCGAGCCGCTCCGTCCCTACAACGCCGGCGCCGACGCCCTGCTCCTCAACTACCGCTCGGTGCTGCTGACGATCACGCCCGACCCGGCTCGCGGCATCGCCAGCGTCGCCATGGATCCGCCGCTCGCCGGGGTGCGCGCCGATGCGACCGTGCCGCTCGTCGCCGGCCCCTGCGACGACTGGCGCGGCGCGCTCAAGGGCGATTTCATCGACCCGACCCGCCTCGCCCTGCGCGGCGCGTTCCAGGCGGCCTGCGGCGAGAAGGTCTGGGCGATCGCCTACGCCGACCCGAAGAGCTACAGCGAGCGCGCCCTGGTCGGCATGTGGCAGGAGCTCGGCGGCCGGGTCGGCGGCTATCGCGAAGGCAACGCGCCGACCACGCCGCCGAGCTTCGAGCTGCGCTCGCAGCCGCTGCCGGAGATCGTGCGCGACATCAACAAGCTGAGCAACAACGTCATGGCGCAGCAGCTCTTCCTGACGCTCGGCGCGACCCAGCGCGGCGCCGGCACGCCCGAGGCGGCGCGCGAGGTGCTGCGTCAGTGGCTGAGCGGCCGCGCCGGCAACGCCGCGGCGGCGAGCGTGATCGCCAATGGCTCCGGGCTCTCGCGCGAGGGCCGGCTCAGCGCCCGCACCTTCGGCAAGCTGCTGCAATCGGCCTGGGCCAGCCCGGTGATGTCCGAGCTGATGAGCTCGCTGCCGGTGGCCGG
>DATCGH010000040.1:0-4053 GCA_036509055.1 Caldimonas sp. | reverse complement strand
GGCATCGAGCCGCGCCGCGAACGCCTCCAGCTGCGGCGCGAGCGCGTCGCGCATCTCCTGCGACGAAGCCAGGAACATCCGGGCGCCGCCGGCGCGCAGCAGGCGGCGGCGCAGCGAATCCAGCTTCGCCAGCGCCTCGCTTGCCGGCAGCGCCAGGTCGTCCCGCAGGGCCTGGGCGAGGTAGGCGAAATCAGCGCCCAGGCTCTCGTCCGGCATCTCGGCCAGGCTCAGCTGGAGGTCGCGCACGGCCTCGCCGGCAAGCTGGCGTTGGCGGGGCGAGAGTGCCTCCCATCCCGGCGCCTTGCCTTCGCCGAGCAGCGCCTTCAGGCGCAGGCGGTCCAGCGTGCGGCCGCTTTCCGCGAGTCGGGTGAGAAAGCCGGAGAGCGCCTCGCCGTCTCCCGGCGCGGGGTCCAGCAGCTGCCAGCGCAGGCGCAGGGCGTTGTGGCTGCGGGTGAGGAAGGAGGCGCTCGCCAGCCAGCCGGGCTGGCGTTGCATCCGCCAGGCATTGGCGGGGTCGTTGACCCAGCTCTCTTCGGCGGCTTGCACCGTGTTGCGCAAGGCCGCGAGCTGCTGGTCGACCAGGTCGCGCAGGCGCGGCAGGTTCTCGCTGCGCCAGTCGGGCGCATGCAGCACCCGGGCCATCCAGTCGAGCGCACGCCGGGATTCCTCCAGCCCCACGCCCGAGCCGCGCAGCACCAGCTCCACCCGGCCGGTGCGGGCATTGGCGGCGAATCCGGCGGTGAGCGAAAGGATCTCGCGGCGCAGGCGTTCGCTCATCTGCTCGTAGGGCAGCGGCTGGCCGTTGTCGATCACGCCGGCACGGGTGAGCAGGTCGGGCAGCAGGGACAGGTAGCGCAGCTCGTCCTGCGGCACGCCGTCCAGGCGCAGCGCCAGGCCCGCCATCGCCCCGGTCATGCTGTCGAAGCGCGAGGCCACCAGCGGCACGCCGTGGGCCAGGCGCCGGGACTCGAACTGCAGCTCGTCGTCCAGCGTCATCGGCGGCGCCTTGACGAAAGGCGTGGGCGGCACCCGGGTTTCCTTGTCGATGCGCGCCAGCTCGGCGTCGGCATGGGCGGCATGACGTGCCAGCGCCTGCTGGGCGTCGGCCGTGCCGTAGTGGCGCTTCAGCCGCTCGGTCTCCTCGGCGAGGCGCGCCTCGCGCTCGGCCTGCTCGCGGGCGATGAGCGCGGCGCTCGGCCGCGCCCCGATGACGTAGGGCACGACGCCGCTGATCTTCCAGCGCGCGAGGGCCTCGCGCCAGACGTTGCGGTCGGAGGCGAGCAGGGTCCGCAGCCGGGCGAATTCGGGCTTCAGCACCAGCGACTTGCGCTCGCCGGGGGAGCGCTCGAGCTGCAGTAACAGGTTCACCCAGGCCGAGCTGCCGTTGCGCGCGCCGAAGCCCGGCGGCGTGCCGAGGAACTTGAGCGCCTGCCGCTCGCGTTCGGCGACGCGGCTGGCGATGCGCTCGTTGAAGGCCTTCAGCTCGGCCGAGCCGTCGGCGAACGCCGCGACGCGCCGGATCTCGTCGACCACGACGCCGCGGATCGCGCGCAGCCCGTCGTCGCTCATGGCCGCCGGGCGCACGTCGCTGAGCTCGATCGCCACCGGGTGCCCGCCCGACTCGCCGACTTCGCTGCCGACCGCGCGGGCGCCGGTGTCCAGGCGACGGCTTCGGCTGTCGATGAGCAGCCCGTAGAGATTGGTGCTGGCATCGCCCGCGAGGTTGGCGAAGAAGAGCTCGGCAAGCAGCTGCTCGCCGGCGTCGAGCTCGCGGCTGGCCGGCCACACCACCGCCACCGGGCTGGGCTGCTGCGCGTTGGTGTGCGGGTACTCGTAGATGCGCAGGGCGCCTTCGGGGTCGCCGGCGGGCGGGGGCAGCTTGGCGAGCGAATCGGCCGGCCGTGGGCGACCCTGGGGCGCGTCCGCCATCAGCACACGGTCGAAACGCGCCAGCAGGTCGTCGAGCGCGGCGGACTTCGGGAACGCGGCCACCGTGCCCATGTTGGCGAGGTGATGGCTGGCGGCGTGAAAGCGGCGGATGTCCTCGGCCGTCATCGTCCGGATGCCCGCGGGCTCGCCGCCCTGGTTGTAGGAAAGGGCGTGGCGCGTGCCGTAGAGCGCGTGGTTCTGCGCCCGCCAGGCCTGCCAGCTGCCGTTGGCCATCGAGGCCACCATCTCGTTGTAGACCGTGCCCTTTTCCTCGAGGCGGAGGCTCCCGTCGGCGCTCTTGGTGACGCCGAAGTTGCGCACCTCCAGGCGGATCTCGGCATCGCTGTAGTCCGGATGCAGCATCGCCCGCTGCTGCTCGGCGAAGATGTCGAAGAAGGTGTCCACGCCCGCGGCGGTGTTGAAGAAGTAGCTCGTGCGCCAGGTCTCGGTGTAGGCCGAACTCGTCGCCAGCGACATCTGCACCTTGGTGGCCAGCGTGCGGCCACGGATGCCGCGCAGCAGGAGCAGGTGCTCCTGCGTGTGCGGCTCGCCCTGGTCCGAGGTGGCGAAGGTCTTCACCCAGGTGAAGGCCTGCGGCACCGATTCGATCCGCAGCAGGTCGAGCTGGAAGCCGGTGGGGAGGTGCTTGAAGCGCGCCCCCATCGGCCGGTCGGCCGCATCGAGGTAGACGGCGGTGGCCTCGAACCGGTGGCTGCGGTCGCCCGCCTTCAGGGTGGCGAGCTCGACGCCGGGTGCGGCCTGGGCCGTGGCGGCGAGGGCGAGGGCGGCGGACAACGCAAGGCGCATGGCAACGGCAACGGGGCGAGGGTCGGCGAGTCTAGCCAACCCCGCCCCGTTCCGGCCCGCCCGGTGCCCGCCAGGGATCGGGCCGCAGTCCGTCCGGGCTCAGGCGTGCTGGGTGAGCCCCGCCTGCTTCGGCTTGCGGTTGGGCGCAAAGCCGTTCTTCGCCAGCGTTTCGTCGGCGTTCTCGTAGAAGGTGCCGATCTTGTAGATCTGCCGCGCTTCCTTGCCGTTGGCGACGTCCCGGCCGAACTCGCGCGACATGCGCACCAGCTGCTCGATCTGCTCGACGGTGGTCATCTTGGCGGTCTGGCGCTGGTTCCAGATGTTGTCCTCGATGCCGCAGCGCACGTGCAGGCCGAGGGCGATCGCCATCATGTTCAGCGGCAGGACGTGGCGCATCGAGGTCTCGAGCGTCAGCACCGAGCCGTCCGGGCAGGCGCGCACGAAGTTGGCCAGGTTGTACAGGTTCGGCGCCTCGAAGCCGCCGCCGATCGCCACCCAGGTCAGCACCAGGGGCACGTTGCAGACGCCGCGGCGCATCATGCGCTCGACGGTCTCGAGCTGCGAGATGCCGGCGAGCTGGAAGTGGGTCTGGATGCGGTTGGCGCTCAGCCGGCGGATGTGCTCCTCGACCCACTCCGGACCGGCCGGGATCGTCATCTCGCGGTAGGCCCGGGTCAGGGCGGGATCGGCCAGCGAGGTGCCGGCCACGTCCGCGGCCGTCATCTGCTCGACCACGTTCATCTGGTTGGTGTTGATGGCAATCGTCACCTGATCGGGCGTCGGCTTCAGCTCGGCCAGCATGTGGCGGGTGTCGTCGGACAGCCACTTGGCGGCGTCTCCCTCGCCTTCGGGTGCGAACGAGATCGAGCCGCCCACCTGCAGGATCATCTCCGGGCAGGCCTTGCGGATGCCGGCCAGCAGCTGGTTGAACTTGGACAGGCGCTTCGAGCCCTTGCCGTCCTCCTCGCGCACATGCACGTGCAGCACGGTGGCGCCGGCGTTGTAGCAGTCCACCGCCTTCTGGATCTGCGCGTCCATGGACACCGGGATGTCCTCGGGGAAATCGGACGGCAGCCACTCGGGCCCGTAGGGCGCGGCGGTGATCACCAGCTTTTGCATGTTCTCGACGAACAGCGATCCATCGATGAAGTTCATGTTTTTTCTCCTGAGGGGTTGCGGTCAGACGGCGAGCGCGGCTTCGCGCGCACGCGCCGGCTTCACGGCCACGCTGGCGGGCTTCTCGCCGACGCCGTAGGGCTTGTCGCCGACGATGCCGGCGCGTTCCATCTTGCGGTGGCAAGGGGCGTAGTCCATCAC
>DATCGH010000039.1:0-5930 GCA_036509055.1 Caldimonas sp. | reverse complement strand
ATCTATGGCGCCGCCAACTCGGGCTATGCCACCCTGCCGCGCGACGGCCGCACTTCCACCCGCAGCGGTCACGGCGATCTGGACGAGACCTCCTCCGGGGCCAGCGACCTCGACCTCCTGGCCGCGCACCGGCGTGCGCTGGCCACCGCGTTCCCCGATCGGGCCCCGCCGGACAGCATCCGCGACCCGATGCCGGCGGCGCGGGGTCCCGCGGGCCGGGGCGGCCAGCCCCGAGGCAATCCGGCGGCCGACCAGCAGCTCATGACCCTGCTGCGCCGCCTCACAGCCGTTTCCCATGCCGAGGATCACGGGCCGGTGGGCCTGCTCGGCCGTCCCGCAGGCGGGCACGGGGGCGGGTTCCCCGGGCGGTTCGGAGGTAGCGGTAGCGGCGGGGGCGGCTTCGGCGGCGGACACCCTGGCGGTGGACACCCCGGCGGCGGCTACCCCGGCGGCGGCGCCGGCGAATACCCGGGCGGTGGCGGTGGATTCGGTGGCGGTGGCGGCGGCGGATACCCTGGCGGCGGCGACGCCTCCGGCGGCGGATATGCGGGCGGCGGCTACCCGGGAAGCGGCGGCTTCGGACATTCCGGCGGCCACGGCCCCGGCGGCTATGGCGGCGGCGCGCCCGGCTACGCCGGCACCGGCTACGGGGGCGGCCTGCCCGCAGGGTTCGATCCCGGCGGCAGCGGCGGCCGGCCCGGGCTGGGGGCGGAAATCTCGCGCAACGCGCCGATAACCGGCGGGGATGGCGTCCGCAGCGGCGGTAGTGGCGGTGGCGGTGGTGTCGGTGGTGGCGGTGGCCCGGGCGCAGGCACCCAGTACAGCGACGGACTGACCGGCCTGATGGCGGTCAACCTGATCCGCGC
Source organism: Caldimonas sp. (assembly GCA_036509055.1). Lineage (GTDB taxonomy): Bacteria > Pseudomonadota > Gammaproteobacteria > Burkholderiales > Burkholderiaceae_C > Schlegelella_A. The sequence goes on along the minus strand of DATCGH010000039.1, from coordinate 5,064 downwards.
CCATCGCGAAGAGCTGATCCAGGCCTCCACCGGCAAGCTCGATCACATGGTGATCGACGTCGTCGGCAGCCTGTTCGACCAGATCCTGTCCGACTCGCGGGTGCCGCCGCAGATGGCGCGCGAGATCGCCCGCCTGCAGCTGCCGGTGCTGCGCGTCGCCCTCAACGACTCGAGCTTCTTCTCGACCCGGCGCCACCCGGTGCGCCGCTTCATCAACCGCATCGCCTCGCTCGCCAACGCCTTCGACGACTTCGAAGACGGGCCCGGCGCGCTATTCCTGCAGCGGGTCAGAAAGCTCGTCGACGAGATCATCGAAGGCGACTTCGACCAGATCGAGCTCTACGCCGCCAAGGTCACCGAGCTCGAGAACTTCATCGCCGACCAGAGCCAGGGCGAGATCGAGCAGAAGTCCGGCGCGGTCACCACGCTCGAGGCCAAGGAGTCCGAGCTAAGGGTGCAGCAGCGCTACATGCTGCAGCTGCAGTCGGCGCTCGGACCGATGGCGCTGCCGCCCTACCTGCAGGAGTTCCTGGCGCAGGTGTGGAGCCAGGCGCTGGTGCTGGCGGTGCGGCGCGACGGCCCCGATTCCGACCGGGCGCGGCGCTATCGGCGGGTCGGCACCGACCTGGTGATGAGCGTGCAGCCCAAGGGCTCGCCGATGTTCCGCAAGAAGTTCCTGATGCAGCTGCCGCCGCTGATGAAGGACCTGAACGAAGGCATGAAGCTGATCGGCTGGCCCGAGGCGGCGCAGAAGGACTTCTTCTCCAAGCTGCTGCCGGCGCACGCCGAGTCGCTCAAGGGCCAGCCGCTGACCGAGCTCGACCACAACATGAAGGTCAAGCAGCTCGAGGCGATCTTCGCCATCCCCGTGCCGGCGAGCGAGACCTTCGGCCGCACCGAGCCGATCAAGGAGGTGGCCGACGAGGTGATCGAGAAGCGCTTCACGGCCGAAGAGGCGCAGAAGGTCGGCTTCGTCCCCGAGGCCGCGGTCGACTGGTCGAGCGATGTCGATGCCAGTGCCGTCGACATCGACCTGGGCGACGAGCTGCAGCCGGCCGAGCCGGTCTCGGCCTCGGTCGCGGCCGTGCTCGACCCCGAAGTGGAAAGCCAGCTCGGCCCGGAGACCTCCGGTTCGGGCGAGGCCGGCGAGCCGATCAAGGGGCCGCAGCTCATCGATCACATCAAGCTCGGCTTCGCCTACCAGATGCACCTGAAGGACGATTGGCAGAAGGTCCGCCTCGCCCACGTCAGCTCGGGGCGCAGCTTCTTCGTCTTCACCCGCGGCGGCAAGCACCAGGAAACGATCTCGATGACTTCGCGCATGCTGGCGCGGATGTGCGAGACCGGGCGCTTTCGCGCCGTCGAGAGCGCCTACCTCATGGAACGGGCGACGCTGCGGGCACGCAAGCAGCTCGCCGCGCTCAAGGCGCCGACGAAGCACTGACGCCGCCGCCCGCCACCAGCGCGCGGGCCATGCGCACGGCGGCGCCGAGGCTGGCGGGGTCGGCGATGCCGCGGCCGGCGATGTCGAACGCGGTGCCGTGGTCCGGGCTGGTGCGCACGAACGGCAGGCCGAGGGTCACGTTGACGCCGTGCTCGACGCCGAGGTACTTCACCGGGATCAGGCCGTGGTCGTGGGTCATGGCGACGACGAGGTCGAACTCTCCCGGGTGGCCCGGGACGTTGCGGGCGCGCATGAACACGGTGTCGGGCGGATGCGGGCCGCTGGCGTCGATGCCCTCGGCCCGCGCCGCGGCGATCGCCGGGGCGATCACGGTCGCTTCCTCGTCGCCGAACAACCCGCCTTCGCCGGCGTGCGGGTTGAGGCCGGCGACGGCGACGCGCGGCCGCGCCAGGCCCTGGCGCACGGCCGCCGCGTGGGCGATCCGGATCGTCTCCAGCACGGCGTCGAAGGTGACCGCGTCGATCGCCTTGCGCAGCGACAGGTGGATCGTCACCAGCACCGTGCGCAGCTCGTCGTTGGCCAGCATCATGCGCACCGGCGGCGCCCGGCCGCCTTCGGCCGCCAGCGCCTGCAGCATCTCGGTATGGCCGGGGTACGGCACGCCGGCGGCGGCGAGCGCTTCCTTGTGAATCGGCGCGGTGACGATGGCGGCCGCCTGGCCTTCCTGCACCAACCGCACCGCCCGCTCGATCGATGCCGCTGCGGCCCGGCCGCAGCGCGCGTCGACCCGGCCGAGCGGTGCCGAGATCAGGTCGGCCGGCAGGCCCTCGACCTGGAGCACCGGCAGGCAGTCGGGCGGCACATCGGCGAGCTGCCCGGGATCGTCGAGGCGCGCGACCGGCAGCAGGCCGCCGACGATGCCTGCCGCGGCGCGCATGACGGCGACGTCGCCGACGACGAAGGCACCCGCCGCCTCGCCGCGCTGGAACAGCCGGGCGATGGTCTCCGGGCCGATGCCGGCGGCATCGCCCATGGTGATCGCCAGCGGCAGTGGCGCAATGGAAGCCATGGGCCATTGTCGTCGCGGCGAGCGGCCGATAATCGTCCCGACCCCTCGCCCCACCGATGCGCAAAGCCTGGCTCCTGTTCTCCCAGACCGTGACCGTCGCGGTCGCGCTGCTGTTCGTCGTCGCGACGCTGAAGCCGCAGTGGCTGGGCCGCGGCGCCGACCCGCTGGCGAAACCCGTCGCGGCGATCGTGCCCCTGCCCGCACCGGTGCAGAACGTGGCGTTGATCGGCCCGGGCACGGCCGCCACCGGCTACAGCGTCGCCGCCAAACGGGCCTCGCCGGCGGTCGTGAGCATCACCGCCAGCCGGGCGCCGCAGCGCTCGCGCAGCGACGATCCGGCGTTCCGCTACTTCTTCGGTGACCGGGGGCGCCAGCTCCCCGAAGAGCGCCAGGTCGGGCTCGGCTCGGGCGTGATCGTCTCGCCCGCCGGATACCTGCTCACCAACAACCACGTGATCGAGGGCGCCGACGACGTCGAGGTGCTGCTCGGCGACGGCCGCAGCGCCCAGGCACGGACGATCGGCACCGACCCGGAATCCGACATCGCGGTCCTGAAGATCGACCTCGACAAGCTGCCGGTGATCGCCTTCGGCGACGCCGACCGGCTGCAGGTCGGCGACGTCGTGCTGGCGATCGGCAACCCCTTCGGCGTCGGCCAGACGGTGACCTCGGGCATCGTCAGCGCGCTCGGCCGCAACTCGCTCGGCATCAACATCTTCGAGAACTTCATCCAGACCGACGCGGCCATCAACCCCGGCAACTCGGGCGGCGCGCTGGTCGACGTCAACGGCAACCTGCTCGGCATCAACACCGCCATCTACTCGCGCAGCGGCGGCAGCCTCGGCATCGGCTTCGCCATTCCGGTCACGACCGCCCGCCAAGTGATGGAGGGTCTGATCAAGGACGGGCAGGTGACACGCGGCTGGATCGGCGTCGAGCCGCGCGACCTCACGCCCGAGATCGCCAAGACGCTCGATCTCTCGGTGACGCAGGGCGTGTTGATCACCGGCGTGGTTCAGGCCGGGCCGGCGAGCGAGGGGGGCCTGCGGCCGGGCGACGTCGTCACCCGGATCGCCGGCACGCCGGTCGCGAACACGCCGCAGCTTCTCAACGCCGTGGCCGCGCTCAAGCCGCACGAAACGGCGACGATCCGGGTGCAGCGCGGCAACAGCGCTCTCGACGTCAAGGTGACGGTGGCGCAACGGCCGAAATCGCGGCCGAGCCCGCAGTAGCCCGAGAGAACGGCCTCGGCGGGCCGCCCGGCCTCAGGAGGCCGCCTTCTCCTCGGCCGGCGGCTGGGTGTGCTTGATGAAGATCACCGCCGCCCAGATGCCCACCTCGTAAAGCAGGCACATCGGGATCGCCAGGGCCAGCTGCGAGACGACGTCCGGCGGCGTCAGGATCGCGGCGATGATGAACGCCAGGACGATGAAGTAGCTGCGGAAGGCCTTCAGCTTCTCGATCGAGACCATGCCGATGCGCGCCAGCACGACGACGACGATCGGCACCTCGAAGGCGGCGCCGAAGGCGATGAACATCGTCAGCACGAAGCTGAGGTAGGCCTCGATGTCCGGCATCGCCGAGACGCTCTTCGGCGCGAACGCCTGGATGAAGGTGAAGACCTTGCCGAAGACGAAGAAGTAGCAAAAGCCGATGCCGAGGAAGAACAGCAAGGTGCTCGAGACCACCAGCGGCAGCACCAGTTTCTTCTCGTGCATGTACAGACCCGGCGCGACGAAGGCCCAGGCCTGATAGAGGACCACCGGCAGGGCGACCAGGAAGGCGGCCATCAGCGTGATCTTCAGCGGCACGAGGAAGGGCGAGATCACGTTGGTGGCGATCAGCGTGCCGCCCGCGGGCAGGTGCGAGACCAGCGGCGCGGCGAGCAGGTCGTAGAGCGCCCCCGGGCCGGGGTAGAACGAGAGCACGCCGAAGCAGATGCCAACGGCGATCGCCGCGCGGATCAGGCGGTCGCGCAGCTCGACGAGATGCGAGACGAACGGCTGCTCGGTGCCGGCGAGCTCGTCCTCGGGGCCCTTGTCGACGCTCACGCGCCGAGCCGCCGGGGACGAAAGCGGGCCACGCGGGCGGCACCGGACTGCGCCTTGCCGCGGATGCCGGTCTGGCGCTTGTACCACTGCGGCAGCGCGCCCCGCTTCAGGCGCCAGTTCTTCTTCGGGTGCCGGTACTGCGGCGGCGGCGTCAGGCCGTCGTGCTGGCCGCTGTGGGGCGGCAAGGGCTCCTCGAGCGGCGGTTGCCAGGCGGACTGCAGGTCGCTCGTGGTCTGATTGATCTCGCTCGAGACCGACTGCTCGACGTTGCGCGCCGCGTCCTCGAACTGGGTCTTCATCTTCTTCAGGTCTTCGAGCTCGATCGAGCGGTTGACCTCGGCCTTGACGTCGGCGACGTAGCGCTGCGCCTTGCCGATCAGCGTGCCGACGGTGCGGGCGACGCGCGGCAGCTTTTCCGGGCCGATGACGATCAAGGCCACGGCGCCGATGAGGGCGAGCTTGTCGAAGCCGAAGTCGATCATGGCGAGCGCGTCGCGGCCGCGGCGCGATTCAGGCGCTTACGACTTGGTCTTCGCTTC
>DATCGH010000038.1:0-2780 GCA_036509055.1 Caldimonas sp. | reverse complement strand
CGGGGCGGCGGGCTAGCGCCGAAAGCAGTAATGCACGGCAATGACTTTCCGAAACCGGCCGCTCACGCCTCTCGCAGGGCCTTCTCCTCGTGTGAAGGGTTTCGGATGCCGGCCCATTGGCGATCTATCAGCCGTCACTGAGGGTCGGCGTCCGAAAGCCTCCAGGGAAGGAACCCGCGGTGGGCGGCGTGGGGGTCGCCGTCTATGGCGATTTGACGGCCGGGCGGGTCGCGCGAGTGATGGGCTGGTCGGCGGAGCAGACCGCGGCTGATGCACTGCGGTGGTCGGAGCGAAGGCGCGGCGGTTTTCTCGAGGGCGATTTTAGGGTGATCGGCGGCATGGCGCGGGTGTTACGCGGCCCTGCGGCGACGGGGTGGCGGCACCGGAAGCGGTGTCCCCCGGCGGGTGGTCGATGCGAAGAGGTGACCCCGGCCGTCATGGCGTCCCGGTCCTGATGGGGGGACCACCCGGCGGCGGGCCGCGCGGTGCACCGCTGCGCTCGAGGATTTCGACGATGATCATCCGGCCACCGCAGCAAGGGCACGGCGGGCGATGGTCTGGCGCGGCGCCGGCGTCCCGATTGGTGTTGTCGCGCGCGACCAAGGGATCGATCGGTGGCACGGGCGCGGCGATCAGCTCCCTGGCACGCGCGATATTGGCCTTGCAGCCGGCGCTGGCGAGCAGCCCGTAATGGCGGATGCGATGGAACCCTTTGGGCAGGACGTGCAGCAGGAAGCGCCGAATGAACTCGTCGGTCGCCAGCGTCATGGTGCGGTATCGCGCCTGCCCGTTATGACGGTAGTCCTTGTAGCGGAGGATGACGCCGCGTTCGTCGACAGCGATGAGGCGGCTGTTCGAGACAGCGACGCGGTGGGTGTAACGGGCGAGATAGGCGAGCACCGCCTCGGGCCCCGCGAAGGGCGGTTTGGCATAGACGAACCAGTTCTTCTTCCTCAGCGGCGCGAGATGACTGGTGAAGGCCATTCGGCGCCGTAGGCCCTCGATCTCGCCGAAGAAAGCCAGCCGGCCCGCCGCGTGGGCGTCGGCGAGACCGGTCAGAAAGAGCCGGCGGAACAGACGGGAGAGCACCCGCACCGGCAGCAGGAAGCCGGGTCGGCAGCTCACCCACCGCGTGCCGTCGAGCGATATTCCGCCGCCCGGCACGATCATATGGACATGCGGATGGTGGGTCATCGCCGAACCCCAGCTATGGAGCACGGCGGTGGCGCCGATGCGGGCACCGAGGTGCTTGGGATCGGCGGCGATCGTGAGCAGAGTCTCGGCCGCGGTGCGGAACAGCAGATCGTAGACCACCGCCTTGTTCTGGTAGGCGATTGGAGCAATCTCGGCGGGCAGGGTGAAGACCAGGTGGAAGTAGCCGACCGGCAGCAGATCGGCCTGGCGGGCGGCAAGCCAGTCCTTCGCCGCCGCGCCCTGGCACTTGGGGCAATGGCGGTTGCGACAAGAATTGTACGCGATCCGGCGGTGGCCGCAGTCTTCGCAGCGCTCGACATGGCCGCCAAGGACGACCGAGCGGCAGTTCTCGATAGCCGACATCACCTGGAGCTGGCCGAGGCCGACGTGCCCGGCATTGGCCTTGCGCCAGGCGGCGCCATGGCGATGGAAGATGTCTGCGACCTCCAGTTTCTGGCGGCGCACGGCCGCTGGCTACACTCCGGCTCTCGGTCTCCCTTCAGGTAGTGGCGCGAGCCGGTCGAGCGGGCTGGTCACGGTACGGATCGTGGTGTTGGCGACACGGGTATAACGTGCCGTTGTGTCGAGCTTGGCGTGGCCGAGCAGCACCTGGATGATGCGGATGTCGGTATCCTGTTCGAGCAGATGCGTGGCGAAGCTGTGCCGCAATGTATGCGGCGACACCCGCTTCTTGATCCCGGCGGCCTCGGCGGCGGCGTGAACGGCGCGGTTGAGCTGGCGGGTCGACAGCGGCTCGATTGGATTACGGCCTGGGAACAGCCAGCCGCGCGGCAGCAATGCGCCGACCCGCCGGCCCTCGCGCCACCACTCGCGCAGCAGTTCGAGCAGTTGCGGCGACAGCATGGCGTGGCGGTCTTTGCGTCCCTTGCCGCGTTCGACCCGCAGCAGCATGCGCTCGGAGTCGATGTCGCCGACTTTGAGCGCAACGACTTCGGCGGCACGCAGCCCGGCGCCGTAGGCAGTGCCGAGCGCGGCTCTGTACTTTAGCCCCGGCGCCGCCTGCAGCAGCAGCGTCACTTCCTCGGCGCTCAGCACCGCCGGCAGCCGGCGCGGATAGCGCACGATGGTGAGCCGGCGGGACAGGTCCGGCCGGTCGAGCGTCACCGTGAAGAAGAAACGCAACGCCGCAACCGCGCTGTTGATGCTCGGCGGCTGCGTGCCGCTCTCTGTCTGGCGCAGTTGGAAGCGGCGCAGATCCTCCGCCGTCGCCGTGTCGGGCCGGCGGCCGAGGAAAGCAGCAAACGCTTGTACCTGCCGGACGTAGTCGTGACGCGTCTTCTCCGCGAAGCCGCGCACCGTCATGTCCTCTATCATGCGCGCCCGCAGCGGACTGATGGGCTGAGCGGAATTATCGGAGGTCATCGGGGCTCTCCCGAGCTGAAGGTTGCTGGACCTTCGATGCTCGGGACCAAACGCCCCGATCGTCATGCCCTACTGCTCTTCACCTCGCTGATGTCGGCACCGGCCGTGACGCCTTTCCTCCCGCGAGAGCGGGTTCGTTCTTCGGCGCTAGGCCGCCGGCCGTTGATGCCCCGGGGAGGTCGCTTTACCCAAGAAAAGCGGCC
>DATCGH010000037.1:0-2220 GCA_036509055.1 Caldimonas sp. | reverse complement strand
CAGCCGGAAAGACGGATGCAGGAATGGTCGCCGGTGCAGGTGTCGGCATCGACGCCGAAGCGCTCGTGCACCACGCGCTCGCCGCGCGCGACCGCCGCCTTCACCTGCGGCTTGATCCGGCGCTGCCGGTTGAGCTGGCATTCCGACTGCGCGATCAGCACCTTGGGGCCTTTCTCCTTCGTGGTCAGCGCTTCGCGCAGGGCGTCGCGCATGCCGGCGACGTCGTAGGTGCGGCGGATCGTGCGCACCCAGTCGACGCCGACGCCGCGCACCGCCTTCTCGATCGCATGGCCGGTACTTCGCGTCGGATGCGCCGCCTTCGACGACAGCAGGTCCTGGCCGCCGGTGGCCGAGGTGTAGTTGTTGTCGACGACGATGGTCAGGTTGTCGCTGCGGTTGAAGACCGCGTTGGCAATGCCGCTGGTCAAGCCGTTGTGCCAGAAGCCGCCGTCGCCCATCACCGAGATCGCCCGCTTCGGCGCATCGACGGTGAAGGCCGAGGCGCCGGCCGTGCCGAGGCCGTAGCCCATCGTCGTGTTGCCGATGTGGAACGGCGGCAGGATCGAGAACAGGTGGCAGCCGATGTCGGCGCTGACGTGATGCGCGCCGAGCTCGCGCTCCACCAGCTTCATCGCGCTGAAGATCGGCCGTTCCGGGCAGCCGGTGCAAAAGCCGGGCGGCCGGCCGTGCACGACGTCGGCGAGCGGCTTTTCCATGCTCAGCGGAATCACCCGCGGCGGCTTCGGCGGCGGTGCCGCGGGCTCGACCCGGCCGTAGTGCTCGAGAAACGCGCGCACGCCCTTCAGCACCTCGGCACCGGTGTATTCGCCGGCCGGGGCGAGGAAGTCCTTGCCGTGGAGCAGCGTCTGCACGTCGGCCTGGCGCAGGATCGTCGCCAGGTTCTGCTCGATGAAGTTGGGTTGTCCCTCCTCGACCAGCAGCACCGCCTTCTTGCCGGCGCAAAAGCGCGTCACCTCGGCCGGCACCGCCGGGTAGGCGACGTTCATCACGTAGAGCGGGATCGTCGAGCGGCCGTAGACGTCGGCCAGGCCGAGCCGCTCGAGCGCGCGCACCAGGGTGTTGTAGTTGCCACCCTGGACGACGATGCCGATGTCTCCGGCATCCCCGGTGAAGAACTCGTTGAGCTCGTGCTCCTCGATGTAGCGCAAGGCCGCCGGCCAGCGCTCCTTCACCTTCTCCTGCTCGTGCACGTAGGTCGCGGGCGGCAGGGCGATGCGCGCGGTGTCGCGCCGGGGCGCGGCGAGCGCGTCGCCGGCGAGGAAGCTCGCCGTGCGATTGGCCTCGGCAACGAACTGGCCGTGCACGTGGCAGGCGCGGATGCGCAGCATCAGCATCACCGGCGTGTGGCTCGCTTCCGAGAGCGCGAAGCCGTGCTTGACCGCCGCGACCATGGCCGGCGGGTTCGGCCGCGGGTCGAGCAGCCAGACCTGCGACTTCATGGCGAAGGCGTGGCTGCGCTCCTGCATGATCGAGGAGCCCTCGCCGTAGTCCTCGCCGACGATCACCAACGCGCCGCCGGTGACCCCGCCTGAAGCCAGGTTGGCGAGCGCGTCGGCGGCGACGTTGACGCCGACCGGGCCCTTGAAGGTGACCGCGCCGCGCAGCGGGTAGTTGACCGAGGCCGCGAGGGTCGCCGCGGCGGTGGCTTCGCTGGCCGAGCTCTCGAAGCGGATGCCGTGCTCGGAAAGGATGTCCTGGGCATCGGCGAGCACGTCCATCAGGTGCGAGATCGGCGCGCCCTGGTAGCCGGCGACGTACGACACGCCCGACTCGAGCAAGGCCTTGGTGACGGCCAGGATGCCCTCGCCGCGGAACACCTCGCCCGCGCCCAGCCGCAGCTTCTTGACTTCCTCGACGAACGATCTCTCGGCCATGTCTTTCCCGGGTCCCGAACCCGATGTTCGCATGAGCCCGCAGGGCCGTCCCGAGGGCGAATTCCGGAGGGCACGGCGCGACGGTATCGCAATGATCGCGGGCCCTACATTAGAGGCCGGCCGCACGGACGCGCCCCGTGCCAGACCACACGCCGAGGAGGACTTCGTGAAGGACGAGCTGGTTTATCCGCGCGAGGTCTCGCTCGGCGCCATCACCCTGGTGTTCGGCCTGATCGGCTGGCTGCTGCTGATCGTCGGCACTTTCGGCCTGGCCCTGGTCTACCTACTGATCGGCTTCGTCTTCTACGTCTTCGCCCACTCGGCC
>DATCGH010000036.1:0-4606 GCA_036509055.1 Caldimonas sp. | reverse complement strand
GATCGCGCGCAGCGCCCAGGTGACCCGGCAGGAAATCGTCGCCACGCTGGGCGATTTCCAGCGCACGCTGCTGGCCCAGCAGGGTGATGTGTCGCGGACGCAGAACGAGCTGATCGAGGCCTTCGGCCGGCAGCTCGCGGTCACGCAGCAGCAGCTCGATGCCTCGCTCGCCCAGGCGACCCTGGCGCAGGTGGAGCAGGCGCGGCTGTCGCGCGAAGGGCTGGCGCAGACGCTCGACGCGCAGGGAACGCGCCAGGCCGCGTCGCTGAAGGACCTCGCCGCGACCGTTTCGCAGCAGCTCGAGGCGCTGGTGCGGGCCAACGACCAGCGCATGGCCGAAGTGCGCCAGGCGGTGGAGAGCCGGCTCGCTGCGATCCAGCAGGACAACGAGAAGAAGCTCGAGCAGATCCGCACCACCGTCGACGAGAAGCTGCACGCCACCCTGGAGCAGCGCCTGGGCGAGAGCTTCCGCCTGGTGGCCGAGCGGCTGGAGCAGGTGCACCGCGGCATCGGCGAGATGCAGAAGCTCGCCAGCGACGTCGGCTCGCTGAGCCGGGTTCTGAACAACGTCAAGACGCGCGGCGTTCTCGGCGAGGTGCAGCTCGCCGGCCTGCTCGAGCAGGTGTTCACGGTCGAGCAGTACGCGACCAACGTCGAGACGGTGCCGGCGAGCGGCGCCCGGGTCGAGTTCGCGATCAAGCTGCCCGGCCGGCGCGACGACGGCGAGCCGCTCTGGCTGCCGATCGACTGCAAGTTCCCGCGCGAGGATTACGAGCGACTGCTGCAGGCGCAGGAGGAGGCCGACCGGGCGGGCATGGAGGCGGCCGGGCGGGCGATCGAGAATCGGCTTCGCAGCGAAGCGCGCGCCATCCGCGAGAAGTACGTCTCGCCGCCGCACACCACCGACTTCGGCATCATGTTCCTGCCGACCGAGGGCCTCTATGCCGAGGCGCTGCGCCGTCCGGGCCTGGTCGAGGGGCTGCAGCGCGAGCACAAGGTCATGCTGACCGGGCCGACGACGCTGCTGGCCACGCTGACCAGCCTGCAGATGGGCTTTCGCACCCTGGCGCTGGAAAAGCGCTCATCCGAGGTCTGGGAAACGCTGGGCGCGGTCAAGACCGAGTTCGGCAAGTTCGGCGCGGCGCTGGCCAACACGCGCAAGAAGCTGCAGGAGGCGAGCAAGACGATCGACGACGCCGAGGTGCGCACCCGCGCCATGGAGCGCAGCCTCCGCAAGGTCGAGGCCCTGCCGGATCCGCGGGCCCAGGGGATGCTTCCGGGCCTGCTCGACGATGACGACGGACGCGACGGCGCCTGAAGCGGCGCCGGCGTCGGCGGACGCGCCCGCGGCGCCGAGCGATGCCTACGGCTGGGCGCTGTTCGCGCTCATCGGCGGCCAGATCGCCCTGCACTCCTGCATGGCCGGCATCCGCATGGCGTCGCCGCTGGCGGTGCTGCGCGAGGGCCATGCGGCCTGGGCGGTGGGCGTCCTGCTCGGCCTGTTCGCGGCGGCGCCGATCGTCCTGGCGCTGCGCGCCGGCCGACTGGCCGACCGGCACGGCTATCACCTGCCGATCCGGGTGGCGGTCGGCCTCACCGTTGCCGGTGGCGCCTGCGCGGTCCTCTCCACCTACCTCGGTCAGGCCAGCTTCGCCGTGCTTTGCCTCGCCGCCACGCTCACCGGCGCCGGCGCCAACGTCGGCCTCATCGCCATCCAGCGGGCCGCCGGCCGGATGGCGCACGACTCCACCGAGCTCAAGCGCATCTTCAGCTGGCTCGGCCTTGCGCCGGCGCTTTCGAACGTGGTCGGCCCGGTGGTTGCCGGCGTGCTCATCGACCTGAGCGGCTTTCGCCTCGCCTTCACCGTGCTCGCGCTGCTGCCGCTGGCGAGCCTGGTCTGGGCGCGCAGGGTGCCCGCCGACGCGCCGCCCGGCGACACGCCGAAGGCCGAGCGGCGCCGCGCCTGGGACCTGCTGCAGGCGCCGGGCTTCACCCGCCTGCTGCTCGTCAACTGGCTGCTTTCGTCGAGCTGGGACGTGCACAGCTTCCTCGTGCCCATCCTCGGCCACGAGCGCGGCTTCTCGGCTTCGGCGATCGGCCTCGTGCTCGGCGTCTTCGCCACCGCGGTCGCCGCGGTGCGGCTGGTCATTCCGTTTCTCGCGCATCGGCTGCGCGAGGGGCGGGTGCTGGTCGGATCGATGCTGATCGCCGGCATCGTGTTCGCGATCTATCCGTTCGCCCAGGCCGCCTGGGTCATGGGCCTGTGCGCCATCGTCCTCGGCCTCGCCCTGGGCGCGGTGCAGCCGATGATCATGACGACACTGCACCAGATCACCCCGGTCGAGCGGCATGGCGAGGCGATCGCCTTGCGCTCGATGGCGATCAACTTCTCCAGTGCGGTGATGCCGCTGGCGTTCGGCTTCGTCGGCGCCGCCCTCGGCGCCTCGGCGGTGTTCTGGGCGATGGGTGCGGCGGTCGCGTCGGGCAGCGTCGCCGCGCGCCGGGTCGGGCCGCAGCCGGTCGCGCCCTAGCGCGGGCGCGGTTTGCTTAGAAGCGGATGCCGCTCGGCGCCGGCGCCGGCGTCGGTGCGGTCGGCTGCGCGCGCGCCTCGGCGCGCGGCTCCGCCCGGGCCGTCGTCGGCTCGCGCCGATCGACCACCGGCGCGGCGGCGCGGTACTGATAGGTCGACGGCAGGCGCGACTCGCGCGGATAGCCGGCGGCGTCGAGGTAGGCGGCCCAGGTCTCGGCGGCGTAGCCGCGAAGGATCTGCGAGCCGATGCTGAGCGTCGGCGCTTCGCGCGCGCCTGAGAGGCGCTCGAGCGCCTCGCTGTCCTCGGAGGTCACGACCAGCTTCTCGGTGAACGGGATGCCGCGCTGCTTCAGCAACTGGCGACCCGAGCTGCAGGGCTCGCAGGCGGTGGAGGTGACGTAGAGCGTGACCGGGTACTTGGTCGAAGCCTGGCGGAGCTCGAACGGCAGGTCGGGCTCGGCCGCTGCCGGCTGTGCGGTGATGGCCTTGTTGCCCAGCGGCACCACCTTGCCTTCGCTGGCGCTTGGTTCACGGTCGGTATAGGTGACCTTGCCATCGGCGCCGATGACCTTGAACTGCGCCAGGCCCGGAACGGCGAACAGCGCCAGGGAGAGCGTCAGGGCAGCGCGCGAAACGGCGGTCGGGTTGAAGCGGGCGCACGAGTCCATGCGGTCTCCGGGATACGAAAGCGAAAAGCCATTCTCGCCGACGACAACACCCGCTTCAAGCGAGTAACTCGCTCACAACGTCACGGAACGAGGCCGAGAGCGGCCGCCCGGTCGGCCGATTCGACCGTATTGGCGAGCAGCATCGCGATCGTCATCGGCCCGACCCCGCCCGGCACCGGCGTGATCGCGCCGGCGACCTTCTCGACACTGGCGAAATCGACGTCGCCGCAAAGCTTGCCGGCATCGTCGCGATTCATGCCGACGTCGATGACCACCGCGCCCGGCTTGACCATGTCGCCGATGAGCGTGTTGCGCCGGCCGACCGCGGCGACGACGACATCGGCGTGGCGCGTGTGCGCGGCCAGATCCGGCGTGCGGCTGTGACAGACGGTGACGGTCGCATCGGCCTGCAGCAGCATCAGCGCCATCGGCTTGCCGACGGTGTTGCTGCGGCCGATCACGACCGCGTGCTTGCCGCGCAAGGCGATGCCGGTGCTCTCGATCAGCTTCATGCAGCCCCAGGGCGTGCATGGCCTGAAGCCCGGCAGGCCGGCGACCAGGCGGCCGGCGCTTTCGGTCGAGAAGCCGTCGACGTCCTTCGTCGTGGCGATCGCCTCGATCACCTTGGCCGGCGCGATGTGCTTGGGCAACGGCATCTGCACCAGGATGCCGTGCACCGTCGGGTCGGCATTGAGGGCGGCGATGCGCGCCAGCAGGTCGGCCTCGGACAGGTCGGCGGCGTAGGTCTCGAGCAGCGAGCGGATGCCCGCTTCCTCGCAGGCCTTGACCTTGTTGCGGACGTAGACCCGGCTCGCGGGGTCGTCGCCGACGAGGATGACGGCGAGTCCCGGGCGGTGGCCGATCGAGGCGAGGTGCGCGGCGCGGCCGGCGAGCTCGGCGCGCAGTTGCCGGGCGATGCCGGTGCCGTCGATCCGGCGGGCGGTCAAACCTTGGAGGGCGCGCCGAGCGCGATCTTGAGCAGGTCGGCGACGGTGTTGGCGTTCAGCTTCTCCATGATGTTGGCGCGATGCGCCTCCACCGTCTTGATGCTGATGCCCAGATCGTCGGCGATCTGCTTGTTGAGCCGGCCGGCGACGATGCGCTCGAGCACCTGCGCCTCGCGCGTCGTGAGGCGCGAGAGCAGGGCGTCGCGGCTTGCCGCTTCCTGGTGCTTGGAGAAATCGACCCGGGCCCGCTCGAGCATCTTCTCGACCAGCGCCACCAGCTCGTCTTCCTTGAACGGCTTTTCGATGAAGTCTTCGGCGCCCTTTTTCATCGTCGTCACCGCCATCGGCACGTCGCCGTGGCCGGTGATGAAGGTCACGGGCAGGGGCGAGCGGCGCTCGAGCAGGCGGTCCTGCAGCTCCAGGCCGCTCATGCCGTCCATGCGGATGTCGGCGATCAGGCA
>DATCGH010000035.1:0-2569 GCA_036509055.1 Caldimonas sp. | reverse complement strand
ACGCCCGAGGGCATCGTCGCCGTCGACGGCATCGTCGCCCCGGGCCCGTCGCGGCTGTTCCAGTTCGCCGACGCCGGCAGCGGGCCGATCCGGCAGAATCTCGACATCGCTTCATTCGCGCGTGACACCGGGCTCGACCTGCTGCCGCTCTCGGTGTTGCAGCTGGACGCTCCGGGCTCGACGGCCGACGGCCTGCTGCGCCACTGGCCGGCGCCGGCCGCCGACGTGCAGAAGCACTACGGCTATGCCTTCCAGTGGTTCGCCCTCGCGGCTGGCATCGCCTTCCTCTATGTCTGGCATCGATTCATCCGCCCCGCCAAGCCCTGACTCGGCGCTGCTCGTCAACTTCAGCGTTCACTCGCTGCCGTCGACGAAGGATGCCGCGCTGCGCCGCACCGAGCGCGGGCGGTGGCTCATGATCGCCGTCCTGCTGGTCTGCGCGGCGCCGGTGATCGCCTCTTATCTCGCGTACTACGTGCTGCGGGTCGACTCGCGAACGAACTACAGCGAGCTGATCGTGCCGCCGCGGCCCGTGCCCGCCTCGCTGCCGCTGGCCGACCTCGCGAGCAAGTCGGTCGCGCCACTCACGCTGCGCGGCCAGTGGCTCGTCGTCGTCGTCGCCGGCGGTGCCTGCGATGCGCGCTGCGAGCGTCACCTCTGGCTGCAGCGCCAGCTGCACGAGACCCTCGGCCGCGACAAGGACCGGGTCGACAAGCTCTGGCTGGTCGACGACGCTGCGCCGCCGCGCGCGGAGACGCTGGCGGCGATCGGCGCCGCTTCCGGCGCGGCCGCGGCGCTGGCGCCCGCGACCGTGCTTCGGGTCGATCGCTCCGCCTTGGCCGCGTGGCTCGCGCCCGCAGCCGGTCATGCGCTCGAGGACCATCTCTACATCGTCGATCCGCACGGCGACTGGATGATGCGCGTGCCGGCCGAGGCCGATCCGGCCAAGCTGAAGCGCGATGTCGAGAAGCTGCTGCGCGCTTCGGCGGGCTGGGACCGGGGTGGCCGGTGAGCGATCCCGCCGCCGGCTACGACCTCGCGCCGCTGCTCGGCGTGGCCGCGCTCGGGCTGGCGATCGCGCTGGCACCGCTGGCCTGGTTCTGGTCCAGGCGTCGCCATGCCGCGCCGGCGGCACGGCTGCGCGCCCTGGCCCTGCTGGTCCTCTTCCTCTGCTTCGATCTGGTGCTCCTCGGCGCCTTCACCCGGCTCAGCGATTCCGGCCTCGGCTGTCCCGACTGGCCCGGCTGCTACGGCCATGCGAGTCCGCTCGGCGCCAGCAGCCACATCGACCGGGCGCAGGCGGCCGTGCCCACCGGTCCGGTGACCCACGGCAAGGCCTGGATCGAGATGGCGCATCGCTACTCGGCCTCGGCGATCGGCGTGCTCGTGATCGCGCTGGCGGCGCTGGCGATCACCGAGCGCCGCCGGCGGCGGATCGAGACCTCGCCCGCGTGGGCGGTGGCGACGCTGCTCTGGGTTCTCGCCCAGGGTGCCTTCGGTGCGCTGACGGTGACGATGCGGCTCTATCCGGCGATCGTCACCCTGCACCTGCTCGGCGGCCTCGGCCTGCTGGCGCTGCTGGCGATCCAGGCCGAGGTCTACGAGCCGCGCAGGCTCGCGCTGCCTTCGGCCTTGCGCCGCGGCCTCTGGGCGGTGGGCGGGCTGGCGATCCTGCAGATCGCGCTCGGCGGCTGGGTCAGCACCAACTACGCCGTCCTCGCCTGCAGCGAGTTCCCCACCTGCCAGGGAAGCTGGTGGCCGGAGATGCGCTTCGGCGACGCCTTCCAGCTGCGCCGGCAGCTCGGCAGCGACGGCGACGCCGGCTTCCTGCCCTTCGCCGCCCTGACCGCGATCCACATGGCGCATCGCCTCGCCGCCTTCGTCCTGCTGCCTGCGCTCCTGCTTCTCGCTTGGCGCTTGCTTGCGAGCGGCGCGACCGATGCCCGGCGATGGGCGCTCGCGCTCGTCGGCATCGCCGCCTGGCAGACCGTCAGCGGCCTCGGCAACGTCCTGCTCGGCTGGCCCCTGGTGGCGGCGGTCGCGCACACCGCCGGCGCGGCGGCGCTGGTGATCGTGCTCACCTTCCTGATCGTCCGCGCCCAGGGCGCGCCAGCCGTCGCGGCAATGGCCTGGGCGAGCGGCCCGCGACCCCTGGCTTCGTAGAATGAGCTCCCTGGCGATTTCCGCCCTCCCGCTCGCGCTCTCCGCGCCGCCATGACCGCCCCACGCGCCCTGAGTCCGTTGCCGCCGCCGGCAGCCGCGCCCGGCCCGGCCTCGCCGGCGGCCGGCGTCTCGCTGCCGTCGCGGATGCGCCAGTACTACGCCCTGACCAAGCCGCGGGTGGTGCAGCTCATCGTCTTCTGCGCCGCGATCGGCATGCTGCTGGCGACGCCGTCATGGCCCGACTGGCGGCTGGTCGTGCCGGCCGTGATCGGCATCTGGCTGGTGGCCGCGGCCGCGGCCGCGTTCAACTGCCTGGTCGAGCAGCGGATCGATTCGCGCATGGCGCGCACCGCCTGGCGGCCGACCGCCAACGGCCAGCTCACGCCGGGCCAGGCGCTCGTGTTCT
>DATCGH010000034.1:0-3689 GCA_036509055.1 Caldimonas sp. | reverse complement strand
CCCGAGCCGCGCCGGATACTGGATTCGGCGTCCCAGCCCGAGGAGACAGAAGTGAAGGTCCTGCTCGCAGTCGACGGCAGCGTCTACACGAAGCGGATGCTCTCCTTTCTCGCTGCTCACGACGGGTTCCTGGGCCCGAACCACGAGTACACGGTCATCTACGGCGTACCGGAGGTCCCGAGCCGGGCTGCGGCGTTCCTCGGCAAGACCGTCGTCCGGCAGTTCTACAAGGCCGAGGCCGAGCGGGTCTTCAAGCCGATCCGTGCATTCCTGCGGCAGCAAGGCATCGAGGCGGAATTCGTGCCGAGCGTCGGCCACGCCGCCGACGGGATCGCCCGTCTCGCCGAGGAAGGCAGGTTCGACCTGGTGGTGATGGGCTCGCGCGGTCGCAGCGACATCGTCAACCTGGTGCTGGGCTCGGTGGCGACGAAGGTCCTCGCCAAGTGCTCCGTCCCGGTCCTGCTGATCCGCTGAGCCCCGGTCTCAGTCGCCGGGCGACAGCGCAAGCACGAAGCGCAAGGTGTCGGGATCGGAGCCGGCGCGGTCGATCGCCATCCCATGGGCGAGCGCCAGGTCGCGCATGGCGACGTTCTCCCGCAGGACGACGCCGACCATGCGCCGGGTTCCCTTGCCCTTCAGGTAGGCGATCATCTTGGCGAGCAGGATGTGGCCCAGCCCCCGGCCTTTCAGGTCGGATCGCACGACGATCGCGAACTCCGCCTCCAGGTTGTCGGGGTCCGCCATCGCCCGAACGGCGCCGACGGTCTCCTCCACCCCGTCGCGTCCCTGGCGCACCGCGACGAACGCCATTTCGCGCGAATAGTCGATCTGGGTCAGCCGTGCGAGCTCGCTGCGCGGAAGCGAGCGGCGGGAATAGAAGAAGCGCAGACGCAGGTCCTCGGGTTGCAACTGCTCGACGAACGCACGATGCCGGGGCTCGTCCTCGGGGCGGATGGGTCGCAGGACGAGCGCTTCGCCATGCCAGTCGATCACCTCCGCCAGCTGGGCGGGGTAGGGCGCGATCGCGAAGTTCGCGGCGCCGGCGCGGCCGGGCCGGCTCAGGCGCAAACGAGCGTCCAGGGCGATCACGCCTTGGTGATCGGCCCAGAGCGGGTTGATGTCCAGCTCGTCGAGCTCCGGCAAGTCGGCCAGCATTTGCGAGAGCGCGATCAGCACGTCGCAGATCGCCTCCAGCTGCGCCGGAGGATGGTCGCGATACCCGGCGAGCAGCCGGGCGACGCGCGTGCGCGAGACCAGGTCGCGGGCGAGCGTCCGGTTCAGCGGTGGCAGGGCGACGGCCCGGTCGGCGATGACCTCGACCGCCGTGCCGCCCTGGCCGAACATCAGCACCGGCCCGAACAGGGAGTCGACGCTGGTGCCGACGATCAGCTCCTGGGCCAGCGGCCGATGCACCATCCGCTGCACCGTGAAGCCGGTGAGCCGCGCCTGCGGCAGCGCGTTGCCGATGCGCTCCAGCATCCGGGCGGCGGCTTCGCGCACCGCGCTGGCGTCGCGCAGCTCGAGACTGACGCCGCCCGCATCCGACTTGTGGCTGATGTCGGGCGAAAGGATCTTCAAAGCGACCGGAAAGCCGAGCCGGGCCGCCGCGGCCGCCGCGGCCTCGGCATGGGGCTCCACGGCGACGGTCTCGACGATCGGGATGCCGTAGGCCTTCAGCACCTGCTTGGCTTCGTCTTCGCCGAGCAGCATCCGACCCTCGGCGAGGGCCGCGTCGACGATGAGGCGTGCGGCGGCGGTCTGCGGTGGGGCGTTGCCGCTGGCCGCCGGCGTCTCGAGCAGGAGCTCCTGATTGCGGCGATAGGTGGCGAGCAGGGCGAAGGCGCGCACCGCCTCCTCCGGCGTTGCGTAGTCCGCCGCACCGGCTTCTTCGAAGGCGGCCCGCGCTTCCGCGACCGCAGCCTCGCCCAGCCAGCAGGCCATGACGCGGCCGGCCGCATTGCGGACCAGCGGCACGCAGGCACGTGCGATGTCGGCGCTGCCGACAATCGCCGTCGGGGCGTGCATGAAGAGAACCGCGCCGTTGACCGGGTCGGCGAGCACGGCTTCCAGGGTATCGACATAGCGTTGCACCGGCGCGTCACCGATGATGTCGATCGGGTTGGCGTGCGACCAGGTCGACGGCAGCTTCTCCTCCAGCCGCGCGCGCGTCGCCGCGCCGAGATCGGCCAGCTCGACGCCGGCCAGGGCCGCTGCGTCGGCGGCCATCACGCCGCCGCCGCCGCCGTTGGTCATCACCGTCAGCGCGACGTCGCGATTCGCACCGAACCGGGCCAGCGTCTCGGCCGCCATGAACAGATCCTGCAGCGTGTCGACGCGCAGCATCCCGGCGCGGCGGATCGCGGCATCGAAGACGATGTCCGAGCCGGCGAGGGCGCCGGTGTGCGAGGCCGCCGCATTGACGCCCTTGCCGGCGCGGCCGGCCTTGACGACGATCACGGGCTTGTTGCGCGCCGCCGCGCGTGCGGCCGACATGAACTTCCGCGGCGACTCGATCGATTCGATGTACATCAGGATCGAGCGGGTGTGCTGATCGCTCGCCAGGTGATCGAGGATGTCGCCGAAGTCGACGTCGGCGCGCTCGCCGAGCGAGACCAGGGTCGAGAAGCCGATGTGGCGTGCCCGGGCCCAGTCGAGGACGGCCGTGACCAGCGCGCCCGACTGGGAGACGAACGCCAGATCGCCGGCGAGTGCGTCGGTGTGGGCGAAGCTGGCATTGAGGCCGAGCCGGGGCGTCAGCAGGCCGATGCAGTTCGGACCGAGGACCCGCAGCAGGTACGGCCGGGCGGCGTCGAGGATCGCCTGCTTGGCGTCGCTGTCCAGACCGGCGGTCATGACGATCGCCGCGCGCGTGCCGAGCCGGCCCAGCTGCTCGATCAGCGTCGCCACCGTGGCCGGCGGCGTGCAGATCACGGCCAGGTCCGGTGCGTTCGGCAGATCGGCCACACCGGGGTGGCACGGCACGCCGTCGAGCGTCGCGTGCCGGGGATTGACGGCGTGGATCGCGCCGGCGAAGGCGCCCGCCCGCAGGTTGCGCCAGACCGTCGCGCCGACGCTGCCGGCGCGGTTCGACGCACCGATCACGCAGACCGAGGCCGGCTCGAGCAGGCGATCGAGGTGGCGGACGCTCACGCCCGGAGGCCGGCCAGAGCAACCTGGGCCACGGCCAGCGGAGGCCTGCCCGGGGGGTGCAGCACCATCGCGCGCACGACGGTCAGTCCGAGTGGGACAGGATCCAGACCACGGCCTGGAGTGCGAGCAAGGCGATGACGATGGCCGCGGCGATCACGACCACCGCTCCCCAGTGACCGGATGTCCAGTCGAGCAAGGTGCGCATGGTTCTGGGCGTCGTCGATTCGAAAGGCTCGACCGCGATCAAGCCGCTTGCGGAGACCAGGGGGCCGGGCGCGTCGGGGTCGAAGAGTTCCGGGAAGCGCGGATGGCGTCTCCGAAGGCCTGCAGGCGTCCCGCGCAACTGCCGTCATTGACTTCACGGGACGTGAACGCGCCGGCGAGCAGCGGCGTCTCCTTCGTCCAGCGCCCAATCTCCGCGGCGGCTGCCGGGGCACCGTCCGATCCCATCACTGACAGCACCGCGACTTCCGGGAGCGCGGTGCGCAGCTCGGCGACGAAGCTGCGCATCGGCCCGGCGAGCTGGCGGGCCCAGATCG
>DATCGH010000033.1:0-3438 GCA_036509055.1 Caldimonas sp. | reverse complement strand
GGCCGGTCGAGCTTGGCGATCTCGGAACCGACGAAGGTCGACCTGTCGAAGGCGCCGACCGCGCTCACGGCCTCGACCGGGGCCGAGCCGCCGCTCGCCGGCGCCGGATCGAAGCCGGTGGTGCGGACCGTGATGACCTTGACCGGGTCGAGGCTCTGCACCGTGGCGATCGCGTTGCCGGCGTAGATCGGCCGCTCGAAGGTGTCGGGCGCGTCGACCTTGGTGATGTCGGAGATCTGCCCGACGTCGAGCTTGGCCGCGACCCGCGGCGAGATGTTCTTGCCCGACGCGGTGGCCGCGAACAGGATGTGCGAGTAGCCCGGCGCCAGCGCCAGCACCTGCGCGGCGACGTTCTCCGCGAGGCCGTGCGCGAACTGCTCGCCCTCGGCATGCAGCACCTTGGCGACCCCGCCAACGGCGGCGGCGGCGCTCGCCGCGCCGGCCGAGCCCGCACCGGCAATCAGCACATGGACCTCGCCACCGAGCTTGCCGGCGGCGGTGACGACGTTGAGGGTGGCCGGCCGGATGCCGGCGTTGTCGTGCTCGGCGACGACGAGCGCCTTGATTTCAGCCATCTCAGATCACCTTCGCTTCGTTCTTCAGCTTGGCGACCAGGGTCGCCACGTCGGGCACCTTCACGCCGGCACCGCGCTTGGGCGGTTCGCTCACCTTGAGCGTCTTCAGGTGCGGCTTGATATCGACGCCGAGGTCCGCGGGTTTCAGGATCTCCATCGGCTTCTTCTTCGCCTTCATGATGTTCGGCAGCGTCACGTAGCGCGGCTCGTTGAGGCGAAGGTCGGTGGTGACGACCGCCGGCAACTTGATCTTCAGGCGCTCGCTGCCGCCGTCGACTTCGCGGGTCACGACGGCCTCGCCGTCGGCAACCTCGACCTTCGAGGCGAACGTGGCCTGCGGCAGGTCGAGCAGCGCGGCCAGCATCTGGCCGGTCTGGTTGCAGTCGTCGTCGATCGCCTGCTTGCCGAGGATCACCAGGCCGGGCTTTTCCTTGTCGTAAACCGCCTTCAGCAGCTTGGCGACGGCGAGCGGCTGCAGTTCCTCGGCGGTCTCGACCAGGATGGCGCGATCGGCGCCGATCGCCATCGCCGTGCGCAGCGTCTCCTGCGACTGGGTCACGCCGCAGGAGACGGCTATCACCTCGGTGACCACGCCCTTTTCACGGAGCCGGACCGCTTCCTCGACGGCGATCTCGTCGAACGGGTTCATGCTCATCTTGACGTTGGCGATGTCGACCCCGCTGCCGTCGGACTTCACCCGTACCTTCACGTTGTAGTCGACGACGCGCTTGACGGGGACGAGAACTTTCATCGAGGCTGCTCCTGCTCGCGAGGGACGATCGAACGATCGTACGATTTTAGCCCTCCGCAGAGCGTGCAAACCCTCCCGGGCGCAGGAATCAGCGGCAGCGGCTCAGGGGCAGAGCTCGGGGCGCGGCGTCACACCGTAGATGGTGTCCTCGCGGAACCAGAAGTAGTACGCCTTGCCGGTGATGTTGATCGCTTCCTTGCCGGTCAGGTTGCCGGTGCGGGTGGCATAGATGACCGGAACGACCCAGCCCCGTTGCGAGCTGACGTGGCCACCGACCGGACAGCCTCCAGGCTCGGGCTTGCCGATGTCGAGCTCGCGATTGCGCTGCGGTCCCCTGATCGTCAGATCGAAGTAGTTGACGATCGATTTCTCGTAGTTCGCGGGGGCCGCCGCCCGCGAGACCGGAGGCGCCGGCGGTGGGGAGGAGCTGCCGCAACCGGCCAGCAGTGCAATGCAAGAGACGAAAGCGGCTGCCGGCTTGAGGATCATCGACAAAATGGTAGTCGAGAAGGAGCGCCGCGTGGCCTACGTTCGGCTATTCCCCGGCCTCAATCCCGTGATCGAGGGACGAAAAAGCGTGGTGCCCAGGGCGGGACTCGAACCCGCACGCCTTTCGACTGCGAGTTTTAAGCCCGCTACGTCTACCAATTCCGTCACCCGGGCAAAGGCGTGCCGATCATAGGGTGCGATCGGGCCAAGCTGCGTACCGCCTGCGCCGGCTCAGGGAAGCGGCCAGCGCTGGGGCTCGAAGCCGACCGTCACGGCACCCGCCGACCACTCGATGACCGGCCGCTTGATCACACTGGGATGGCCGAGCATCAGCGCGCGGGCCGAGGCCACGTCGGCGACGGCGGCGCGCACATCCTCATCGAGCTGACGCCAGGTCGTTCCCTCGCGATTGACGAGCGCCTCCCAGCCGACGGCAGCGATCCAGGCATCGAGCCGCGCCGGAGGCACACCGCCTTTCTTGAAATCGTGGAAGGCGACCTCTATCCGCTGCTCGCTCAGCCAGGCCCGGGCGCGCTTGACGCTGTCGCAGTTCGGGATGCCGTAGAGGATCGTGGGCATGAGGGTGGAGGCGCGGGCCGGAGTCGAACCGACCTACTCGGATTTGCAATCCGGTGCATAACCGCTTTGCTACCGCGCCGCACTGACCGTCGATAAAAAGGGAAGCCGAGGCTTCCCTTCATCTTTGTCTGGAGCGGGAGAAGAGTCTCGAACTCTCGACCTCAACCTTGGCAAGGTTGCGCTCTACCAACTGAGCTACTCCCGCATCGTTCGACCGGGGCCCGAAAGCCCCGGCGACGAAGGCCGCAAGTATAGCGGCAAGCCGGCGGGGTCGCGCCCGCCCGCAGCCGCCGCCCGCTCAATGCGTCAGAACATCGCCGACCGGGGGCACCGGTGCCGCGGCCGCGGCCGCGGCCGCCGGCTCGGCCGCCTTCGCCGGCTCCTCATCGGGCAGGGCCCGGGGCGCCGACTCGAGCGCGTACTCGAGCACCTGGTCGATCCACTTCACCGGCATGATCTCGAGCTGGTTCTTGACGTTCTCCGGGATGTCCTGGAGGTCCTTGACGTTGTCCTGCGGGATCAGCACCGTCTTGATGCCGCCGCGCCGCGCCGCCAGGAGCTTCTCCTTCAGGCCGCCGATCGCCGTCACCTCGCCGCGGAGCGTGATCTCGCCGGTCATCGCCACGTGGGCGCGCACCGGAATCCCGGTCAGCGCCGAGACGAAGGCCGTGGTCATCGCCGCGCCGGCGCTCGGGCCGTCCTTCGGCGTCGCGCCGTCGGGCACGTGGATGTGGACGTCGCGCTTCTCGAACATGTCGTCCTTGATGCCCAGGCGCCGGGCGCGGCTCCTCACCACCGAGCGCGCCGCCTCGACCGACTCCTTCATCACGTCGCCGAGCTGACCGGTGCGGATGATGTTGCCCTTGCCGGGCATCACCGCCGCCTCGATCGTCAGCAGGTCGCCGCCGACCTCGGTCCAGGCGAGCCCGACCACCTGGCCGACCTGGTTCTCCTTCTCGGCCTGGCCGTAGTCGTGCTTGCGCACGCCCAGGTAGTCGTTGAGGTTGTCCTCGACCACCGTGACCTTCTCGGTCACCTGCTTCA
>DATCGH010000032.1:0-4013 GCA_036509055.1 Caldimonas sp. | reverse complement strand
CTCGGGCGTGCCCTCGGCCATCACCTGGCCGCCGTGGACGCCGGCGCCCGGGCCCATGTCGATCACGTGGTCGGCGGCGCGGATCGCCTCCTCGTCGTGCTCGACCACGAGGACGCTGTTGCCGAGGTCGCGCAGGTGGCGCAGCGTGCCGATCAGCCGCTCGTTGTCGCGCTGGTGCAGGCCGATCGAGGGCTCGTCGAGCACGTACATCACGCCGGTGAGCCCCGAGCCGATCTGCGAGGCGAGGCGGATGCGCTGCGCCTCGCCGCCGGAAAGGGTATCGGCGCTGCGGTCCAGGCTCAGGTACTGCAGGCCGACGTCGTTGAGGAACTTCAGCCGAGAGCAGATCTCGCGGATCACCTTGTCGGCGATCTCGGCCTTGGCGCCCTGCAACTCGAGCGCCTGGAACCAGTCGAGGCTTTCGCGCAGGGTGAAATGCTCGATGCGGAAGATCGGCTCGCGTCCGTCGCTGGCCGCATCGACCAGGAAGACGTTGCGCGCCTCGACCCGCAGGCGGGCGCCGTGGCAGTCGGGGCAGGGCTTGGCGCTCTGGTAGCGCATCAGGTCTTCGCGCACCGCGACCGAATCGGTTTCCTTGAAGCGGCGCTCGAGGTTGGGCAGGATGCCTTCGAACGGATGCTTGCGCTTGACCTGGCGGGTCTTGCCGCGGGCGCCGGCGGCCTCGTAGATGAACTCGATCTCCTCGCTGCCCGAGCCGCGCAGCAGCACCTCGCGGGCCGACTCCGGCAGCTCCTCGAACGCGCTGTCGATGTCGAAGCCGTAGTGGCCGGCGACGCTCTCGAGCAGCGAAAAGGTGTAGGCGTTGCGCCGGTCCCAGCCCTTGACTGCGCCGCTCGCCAGGCTGAGCGAAGGGAAGGCGACGACGCGATCGGCATCGAACACCGTGGTCACGCCGAGGCCGCCGCAGGTCGGGCAGGCGCCGACCGGCGAGTTGAAGGAGAACAGGCGCGGCTCGAGCTCGGACAGGGAGTAGTCGCAGAGCGGGCAGGAGAACTTGCTCGAGAACAGGTGCTCCACCGGCGCGGCCTTGGCCGCGGCGGAGTCGCCGACCGCGGCATCGAGCTCGACCGCGAGCGCGCGACCGTCGGCGATGCGCAGCGCCGCCTCGTAGCTTTCGGCCAGGCGCTGCTCGATGCCGGGTTGGACCCGGATGCGGTCGATGACGACGTCGACGTCGTGCTTCTCGGCCTTCTTCAGCTTCGGCACGTCGGCCGCCTCGACCGTCTTGCCGTCGACCCGGAAACGCACGTAGCCCTGGGCCTGCATGTCGGCGAACAGGTCGGCGAACTCGCCCTTCCGGTCACGCACCACCGGCGCCAGGATCATGAGGCGGGTGTCGGCCGGCAGCGCCAGGGTGGCGTCGACCATCTGGCTGACGCTCTGCGCCTGTAGCGCCAGGTCGTGGTTGGGGCAGAAGGGCGTGCCGGCGCGGGCGAAGAGCAGGCGCAGGTAGTCGTGGATCTCGGTGACCGTGCCGACGGTCGAGCGCGGGTTGTGCGAGGTCGCCTTCTGCTCGATCGAGATCGCGGGCGACAGGCCCTCGATCACGTCGACGTCGGGCTTGTCCATCAGCTGCAGGAACTGGCGCGCGTACGCCGACAGGCTCTCGACGTAGCGGCGTTGCCCCTCGGCATAGAGGGTGTCGAAGGCGAGGCTCGACTTGCCCGAGCCCGACAGGCCGGTGATCACGACCAGGCGATTGCGCGGGATGTCGAGATCGATGTTCTTCAGGTTGTGGGTGCGCGCGCCGCGCACCCGGATCAGGGCGGCGCCGTCGCCCGTCGCGCCGCGCAGCTCGCCCAGGTAGCGGCCTGCGGCGCCGGCCTCGCCGCGGGCACCGTCGGCACGGGCCGCTGCGGGTCCGCGCCGGCCCGCGGCTTCGCCCTGGGGCTCCTCGGGGGCGGGCGGCGGAATGGGCTGGACGGCAGACATGAGCGGCGTGAAAAGGCGAACCGAGCATGATAAGGGCGCGCTCTTTTTCGCCGCAAGGCGCGAGCCCGCCCGGCCGGCAGGGCTTCAGCGCGGCGCGGGCGGCAGGGTCACGCGCAGGCGCGCCACGACCTCGGGCGGCAGCGGCGCGAACCAGGGGCTGCCGGAGAGCGGGTCGAAGAGCACGCCGCCGTCCTCGACCTGCACGACGGCGCTGGGGCGGCCGTCGCGCTCGAGGCGCAGGATCGTTGCCGAGGACGACGCGGCCGGGGCATCGCGGCGCGCGCCGCGCTCGACCGCCGCCTCCCAGCGCGGGACCGCGGACTGAACCTGCGCCAGCCAGGTGCGCAGTGCGGCGTCGACGGCGGCGCTCTCGCCGCTGGCCAGCCGCCGCGACCAGCGCAGCTCCTCGCTCGCCAGGGCGGCGAGCAGGGGCGCCATCGGCCGCGTCGACGGGGCGACGGACGCGGCCCGCTGACGCGACTCCGCCGCGGTCGCGTTCTCGGCAGCGACCCGACCGGTCGCGCCTGCCTCGCTGTTGTCGAGGGCCGCGCCGAGCGCGCCGGCCGGCGCCGGCGCGCGCGCCGCGGGTGTCGTGGGCGTCGCTCGGGCCTTGGCGGCCGCGCCTTCCTTCTCGCCGGACTCCGCCTTCTTCGCCAGGGAAAAGGGCTCGGCGCGGCCCTGCGCCAAGGCCGGTGCGGGCTGTTGCCCGGACGGCGCCGCAGGCGAGGGTGCCGTGGCCACCGCCGGCGGGGTGATGACCTCGGGCGATGGCAGAGGTGTCGGTGCAGGCGGCGCAGGGCTCGGCGCGGGTGGGGGCGGTGAAGCGGGCCGCGGCGTGGCCACGGGTGCTGCCGGGCGCGTCGCCGCATCGACCTCGGCCGGAGACTTTGCCGGGAAGGGCGTCGGCGCCTCCGCCGCCGGGCGAAGGGTGCCCGGCGTGGCCGGCGTGGCTGCGGTGATGGTCGGGGCCGTCGCGGCCGACGACGGTGGTGCCTGCAGCAGCTTGTCGTCCTTGCGCGCAGCCTTGGCCTCTTCGGTCTGGGCCACCGCCTTCGCATCCGCGGCGGCGCGTGGGGGTGCCGTCTTCGCGGGCGCCGGTGCCGTGTCGCGCTCGGAGCCGGCCGTCGATGGCGGGAGCGAACGCTGGCGCTCCGCCAGCCGGGGGTCGGCCCGGTCCGCACTGGCCGACGGCGATCGAGTTTCGCTGGCCGCAGGATGCGGGACCGGCCCGGGCTCCTGCACCCGTTGCGCGGTCGGCGACGAGGGCGCAGGCAACATCGTCTCGTCCATCGGCCGATCCCACCAGAGCATCCCGACCAGGGTCGCGGCCATCACGCTGGCGAACCCGGCCGCGACCTGCGGCCGGGCGAGCCACGACCAGAACGCGAGGGCGCGTTCGAGCAACGACGCCGACGCCGCCGGTTGACGCGTCGAGCCTGCGCGGGCCGCGGCCCGGGCCTCGGCCAGGATCGCCTCGCGCAGCGACGGCGGCGGCGACGCGCTCGCATCCGGCGCGTGGCGCAGCGCCTCGCGCAGCCAGGCGTCGTGCTCCGGGCCGGACGACGAGGGGCTCGAGCGCGGGCCGTCGTCGCTCATCGCGCGCCTCCCGGTTGCAGCGGCTCGAGATAGGCGCCCATGCAGGTGCGCAGCTTGCTCATCGCGTAGCGCAGCCGCGTCTTCGCGGTCTCGAAGCCGACTTCGAGGGCGCGTGCGACTTCGTCGAGGGCGAGGCCGTCGTCGTGATGCAGCAGGAAGGCGCTGCGCTGCGCCAGCGGCAGCTGCTCGAGGCAGAACAGCAGCTTTTCGCCGGCGCGGCGCCAGAACGCCAGGTCCTCGCCTTGCGGCGCGGCGCCGGCGGGTGCCGGCCAGTGCTGCCAGGCCTCGGCGTCGGGCTGCCAGGGCTCGTCGCCATCGCCCTCGAACGCATCGAGCGCGACCTCGCGGCCGCTCTTTCGCAGCAGGTCGATCACCCGGTGATGGGCGAGGGTGAACAGCCAGGTGCGAAAGGTCGCGCCCTGCGGCGCCCAGCGCTCGCGCGCGTGCACGACCTTGAGCCAGGT
>DATCGH010000031.1:0-4531 GCA_036509055.1 Caldimonas sp. | reverse complement strand
TCACCACCGCCGCCTCGGGCGGGGGCTCGAGCAGCAGCCGCTGCTGCTTGGTGTCGATCGCATGGCGGCAGGCATCGGCGGCGACACCGAGGATGGCGTCGAGCTGGAGCTCGCGCCGCTGCAGCCGGAACTCGCCGGTGCCGACGCGCGAGCCGTCGAGCAGGTCGTCGACCAGCCGCGCGATTAGCGCCGCCTGGCGTTGCAGCAGCTGCAGTTGCCGCTCGCGCGCCGTCGCGTTGACGCGCGGGTCGGCGAGCAGCGAGGTCGCCATCCGGATCGCCGAGAGCGGATTGCGCAGGGCGTGCGCCGCCATGGCGACGAAGTTGATCTGTCGGTGGTGCGCCGCCTCGGCGTTGGCCTGGAGCTTCTGCGCCACCTGCGCCGTGCCGACCAGCTCGCGGTTGGCCTCGAGCAGCTCGCGCAGCCGCGCCTCGTGCTCGGAGAAGGCGACGTCGGCACGGCGTATCGCCAGCGGCATGGCTTCGGAATTGAGGTTGTCGCCGGGGTCGGTGCCGCCGTCGTCCTGATAGAAATCGAAGCCGCCGGACCCTTCCCGCTTGATGCGGTACATGGCGGCATCGGCATGACGGATCAAGGTCACCGCATCGGCGCCGTCGTCGGGATAGACGGCGATGCCGATGCTGGCCTTGAGCGAGATCGGATGCGGGCCGATGACCGCGGGCGCCGCCAGGGCGTCGAGCATCTTGCGGGCGATCGGCGCGGCGTCGGCGGCACTCGACATCTCGTCGAGCAGCACCACGAACTCGTCGCCGCCGTAGCGGCTCACCGAGTCCGATTCGCGCACCACCGAGGCCAGACGTTCGGCCGCTAGGCGCAGCACCTGGTCGCCGACGGCATGGCCGAGGGTGTCATTGATCCTCTTGAAGCCGTCGAGGTCGAGGAACAGCAGCCCGACCCGCGCCGAGCTGCGCTGCGCCCGGGCGATCGCGCTCTGCAGCCGGTCGAGCATCAGCACCCGGGTGGTGGCGCCGGTGAGCTCGTCGTGCTGGGTCTGGCGGGTCAGCTCGTCGAGGCTGCTGACGGCGGTCTGTGCCGCCGTGTCGGCGTGTACCGCCGCCTGCACCAGCTGGTCGTTCACCTCGAGCAGCTGCGCCGTGCGCAGGCCGTTCAGCTCCTGCTTCGCCTTCTCGGTCTCGCGGCGCAGGCTCGCGAGGTCGCCGCGCACCGCGTCCGCCTGGGCCTGAAGCAGGGCCAGGGTGCGTCGCGCGGCAGCGAGTTCCTGTTCGGTCGGATCGGTCACGGTGCGGCCCATGATGCCGCAGACCGGCCGGCGGGTCGCCGGGCGACCCGTATTCGAAGTCCAGCCTTCCGCGAAACCTGCCACATCGGCACCGGAAGGCAAGGGGGATGCCCGCCCGGCGCCGACCGAAACTTCAAGGCGGGGCGGGCCCAGGTGAATCCGGCTCGTCCGCTGCCGCGGCCGAGCCCCTGCCGAGGTAAGCCTGGCGGACCCGGCCCGAGCGTGCCAGCTCGGCGGCCGCGCCCTCGGCCACCACCTCGCCGCGTTCCAGCACGTAGCCGCGGTCGGCGGTGGCGAGTGCCTTGCGCACGTTCTGCTCGACCATGAGCACGGTCGTGCCGGCGTCGGCGATGCGGCGCACGATCGTCAGCATCTCGTCGACCTTCCTCGGCGCCAGGCCGAGCGAGGGCTCGTCGAGAAGCAGCAGGCGCGGGCCGCTCATCATCGCCCTCGCCATCGCCACCATCTGCTGCTCGCCGCCGCTCATCGTCCCGGCGAGCTGGCGGCGGCGCTCGGCCAGCCGAGGGAAGTCGGCGAAGGCGCGTGCGAGGCGGGAGGCGCGCTCCGCCGCCGGGACCAGCCAGCCGCCGAGCTCGAGGTTCTCCGTCACCGTCATCTGCGGGAACAGCTGGCGGCCCTCGGGCGCGAGGGCGATGCCGCGGCGCACCAATGCCGAGGTCGAGGCGTCGGCGGGGATCTCGGCGCCGTCGAGCAGCACCCGGCCGGTCCGCGGGATCAGCCCGGCGATCGCCTTCAAGAGCGTCGTCTTGCCGGCGCCGTTCGGTCCGAGGACCACGGTCAGGCCGGGCAGCGCCTCCAGGGCGAGGTCGCGCAGCACCAGGAACCGGCCGTAGCCGGCGGCCAGCCCTTCGACCCGGAGGCGGGCGGGGTCGCGCACCGCGATGCCCGGCGCGTTCATCGGCGTGCCTTCGTGCGGCGCATTCCGGTCTTCGCCGATGGGGCGGCCCGGCGGGCTCATGCCGGCTCCGCCATCTCGTCGCCGAGGTAGGCCTCGACCACCTCGGGATTGCGCACCACCTCCGCCGGCGTGCCGTCGGCGATCTTCCTGCCCTCGTGCAACACGATCACCCGCTCGACCTGCCTCAGGAGGGTCGTCACCGCATGCTCGATCCAGATCACGGTCAGGTCGAGCTCGTCGCGCAGGCGATGCGCCAGCCGCGCGATCGCCTCGATCTCGCGCTCGACCAGGCCGGCGGCGACCTCGTCGAGCAGCAGCACCCGCGGCCGGGTGGCGAGCGCCATGCCGATCTCGAGCAGCCGCTGCTGCGACGGCGTGATCGCGGCGGCCGGCAGGGCCGCCTGCGCCTCGAGCCCGAGCAGAGCGAGGATGCTCGCCTCGTCCCGCAGCAGCGCCGGGACCGGACGCCTGCGGCCGGCGAAGCGCAGGCCGAAGCCGACGTTCGCCGCCACGCTCAGCGAGGCGAAGACCCGCGGCGTCTGGAAGGTGCGGGCGATGCCGTGCTCCGCGAAGCGGTGCGGCGCGGCGCCGGCGAGGGGCTCGCCGAGCGCGAACAGCTCGCCCGAGGTCGGCGCCACCACGCCCGAGAGGGCGTTGAAGAAGGTGGTCTTGCCGGCGCCGTTCGGGCCGATGATGCCGACCAGCTCGCCCGGCGCGAACGCGGCGCTGACCGCGTCGACCGCGGTCAGGCCGCCGAAGCGGACCGTCAGCGCGCGCGCCTCGACCAGCGGATGGCGGTTCATGCGCGGCGCCAGCGGATCGAGGCCAGTCCGCCCGGCAGATAGAGCACCGAGAGGATCAGCAGCAGGCCGAGCGACATCATGTAGACCTGCGGCATCTGCAGGCGCAGCGTCTCGGCCAGCAGGCTGAACACCACCGCCGCGAGCAGCGGGCCCCAGAGCGTCGCAGCGCCGCCGATCAGGGCGATCAGCACCGTCTGGAAGCCGATGAAGGGATTGAAGACGGTCGCCGGGTCGATGTAGGTCCAGCGCACGCTCATCGCCGCGCCCACGGCGCCGGCGAAGGCCGCGGTGAAGGCGAAGCCGGCGATCTTGACGACCCGGGTGTCGACGCCCAGGGTCTCGGCCCGCTGCTCGTCGGCGCCGATGCCCGCCATCGCCAGGCCGAAGCGGCTTGGCCGGATGAAGATCGCGGCGAGCACCGCGGCCACCGCGAGCCCGAGCACCGTCAGGTAGATGGTGTCGCGCTCCGGCACCACCGTCAGCACCCGTCCGACCGTGCCGGTGACCTGCTTCTCGAAGTAGGCGATCGAGTGCCGGATCAGCTCGGTCATGCCGAAGGTCAGCACCGCGAAATAGGTGCCGCGCAGGTGCAGCACGGCCGCGCCCATCACCACCGCGACCGCAGCGGCGATCGCCGCGCCGAGGCCGATCGCCGCCAGCCAGGGCAGCGTGCCGAGGGTCAGCGCCGAGGTGTAGGCGCCGATGCCGAAGAAGGCCGCGGTCGCGAGCGAGAGATAGCGGGTGCTGCCGCAAAAGCTCGCCCAGCTCGAGGCCAGCGCCGCGTACATCAGGCAGCTGAGGGCGAGCGAGACCACGAACTCGCTGGCGACGTACGGCAGGGCCAGCGCCGCAGCGGCGAGCACCGCCAGGATGACGAGGTCGCGCCGCATCATCGCCGCGCGAACAGGCCGTTCGGCCGCCACAGCAGCACGGCGATGAAGATGCCGTACGAGAGCAGCGTCTTCAGCGACGGGTTGGTGAAGTGCATGCCGACGGCCTCGATCACCCCGAGCGCAATGCCGCCGACGAGCGCGCCCGCCATGCTGCCGAAGCCGCCGAGGGTGATGACGATCAGCGCCGTCACGGTGTAGGGCTCGCCCATGGCCGGCGAGATCGTGTAGGTCATCGACAGCAGGCAGCCGGCCACGCCCGAGAGCCCGAGGCCGACGCCGAACATCAGCGGATGCAGCCGCTCGGTGTCGATGCCGACGAGCTGCGCCCCGGTGGGCGACTGCATCAGGGCGCGCACGCCCTTGCCGAGCAGGGTCGTGCGCAGCACGACGATCAGCGCGCCGCTGATCGCCAGCGCCAGCGCCAGCAGGACCAGCTTGTTGGCGGCGAAGCGGGCGTCGCCGATCGCCACCGGATCGGCCAGGTAGTCGTAGCCGCGCAGCTCGCCGCCCCAGAGCCATTGGGCGAAGTTCTGCACCAGGAACATCAGGCCGAACGAGACCATCAGGCCGCGCGCCTCGAACACGTCGAGGTCGGCCGAGGTGCGGGCCAAACGGCGAAAGGTCAGCCGGTGGATCGCGAGGCCGAGCGCCATCA
>DATCGH010000030.1:0-3016 GCA_036509055.1 Caldimonas sp. | reverse complement strand
TCGCCGCGACCATGACCCGCGACCGCACCAGCCTCGAACTGCGCTACTTTCCTGCGGGAAGCCCGCCGCCACGCCTGCGCGGCGATCGCTTCCTGTCCCTGCACTGACCCCGGAGACCTGCCGATGACCCCGACCCCTTCGACCACGCCCGCCGAGCCGCCGGAGGTGCTCGTGGTGGCCAAGCTCTGGCCGCCGATGATGGAGTCGTTGCGCGGCGCGTTCCGCGTGCACGACCGCATCCACCAGTCCGATCCCACGGCCTTCGCCGCCGTGGCCCCGCGCATCCGCGCGATCTCGGCGAGCGGCGAATCGAAGGTGTCGCGCGAGCTGATCGCCCAGATGCCGGCGCTGGAGATCATCTCGGTGTTCGGCGTCGGCTACGACGGCGTCGACGTCGCCGCGGCGCGCGAGCGCGGCATCGCCGTGACCAACACGCCGGATGTTCTCAACGACGAGGTCGCCGACCTGGCCATCGGCCTGGTGCTCGCGGTCTCGCGCCGCATTCCGCAGGCCGACCGCTACGTGCGCGAAGGCCAATGGGCGAACGGGCCGATGCCGCTGGCGCGCAAGGTCAGCGGCGCGCGGCTCGGCATCGTCGGCCTCGGCCGGATCGGCAACGCCATCGCCAGGCGGGCCGAAGCCTTCGACATGACGATCGCCTACACCGCGCGCAGCGCCAAGCCGGAATCGAGCTACCGCTACTTCCCGAGCGCCGAAGCGCTGGCCGCCGAGGTCGACTTCCTGGTCGTCATCACCCCGGGCGGCGCCGGCACCCGAAAGCTGATCGACGCCAAGGTCCTGAAGGCGCTCGGCAAGGAAGGCTACCTGATCAACGTCGCGCGCGGCTCGGTGGTCGACGAGGCGGCGCTGGTCGAGGCGCTGCAGAACGGCACCATCGCCGGCGCCGGCCTCGACGTGTTCGAGAACGAGCCCAACGTGCCGGCGGCGCTGATCGCCCTCGACAACGTGGTCCTCACGCCGCACGTCGGCAGCGCCACCTGGCAGACGCGGCGTGCCATGGCGGACCGGGCCTTCGGCAACCTCGAGGCGCACTTCGCCGGCAAGCCTCTGCTCTCGCCGGTGCCGTGATGGCGAGCACCTTCGATCTCGGCGGCAAGACCGCACTCATCACCGGTTCCGGCTCCGGCCTCGGCTTCGCCATGGCGCGCGGCCTGGCAGAGGCCGGAGCGCGGGTCGTCCTCAACGGCCGCGACCTCGCCAAGCTCGAGACCGCAGCCGCGACCCTGCGCGAGAGCGGGCTCGCGATCGAGACCGCCTCGTTCGACGTCGCCGACTCGGCCTCGGTCGACGCCGGCATCCGCGAGCTGGTCGCCCGGATCGGTGCGATCGACATCCTCGTCAACAACGCCGGGGTCCAGCATCGCGGGCCGATCGAGGAATTCAGCGACGCCGACTGGCGGCGGCTGATGGCGACCAACCTCGATGCTCCCTTCTTCATGGCCCGGGCCGTCATTCCGGCGATGAAGGCGCGGCGGGCCGGCAAGATCATCAACATCGGCTCGCTGATGTCGCGGCTGGCCCGGCCCACCACCGTGCCCTACCAGACCAGCAAGGGCGGCATCGCGATGCTGACGCGCGGCCTGGCGGTGGAGCTGGCGCCGTTCAACATCCAGGTCAACGCGATCGCGCCGGGGTTCTTCCGCACCGAGATGAACGCCGCCCTGACCGGCAACCCGGAGTTCAGCGCCTGGGTCGAGAAGCGCACGCCCGCGGGCCGCTGGGCGGCGCCGCAGGAGCTCGCCGGCGCCGCGGTGTTCCTCGCCTCGCCGGCCTCGGCGTTCGTGACCGGGCAGATCCTCTACGTCGACGGCGGCTTCACCGCCGGCATGTAGAGGAGATGACGCTGCAAGGGAGATGACGGACAGTCGCCGCCAGGCGACTGTCCGTCGATCGACCGCGGCGAAACCGGACGCCAAGCGTCCGGTTTCGCCTAGTTCTGCCCTTCCGTCAGCGCGTCGAGCTGGAACCGGCCGTCCCGGGTCACCAGCCAGATCTCGGTGAACTTGACGTTGCCGGCGAACCGCGTCGGCTTGGGCAGTTGCGCCCGGCGGATCGCCTGAATGACGGCGGCGCTGACATCGGGCGCATGCGTCGGTCCGCGCACCAGGTCGACCCGGCTGGCATGGCCGTTCTCGTCGACCGTGGTCTCGACCACGACCACCGCGTGGATCAGCGGCGGCAGCCGGCCGCGAAAAATGCGCGAGCGGTATTCATCGTAGAAGTGGCGCGCTGCGTCCACCCGGTACGCCCGGGTGTCGGCGGCCATCGACACCTTCTGCGTCACCGCAGCGTTGGGATCGCTGAAGTAGATGCCGTCGCCGGCAGCAACGCCGCCATGACCGAGGAGGAGGCAGGCGGCGACAAGGCCGACAAAGCGCTTCATGACGATCTCCTGAGCCGCGCCGCCGGTGCGCGATGGCGCACCTGACGAACGACCGGTCCAGCCTAGGAGATCGGCGTTTCTTCGGGGGAGCTTGACGGGCCGCCTGGGTGCCGGGCCCCGCGAGTCGTGACACCGTTCATGGTGTCAGCCGTAACCGGAGATTTCCTCAGGCGCGCATCGTCGCGCCGCCGGCCGGATCGAACAGGTGGACGCTCTCCAGCGCCACCGCCAGCGCGATCTCCTGGCCGGGCTGGACATCGGTGCGGCCGTGCATCACGACCACGATCTGCGCCGCGCCCACCTGGACCAGCAGCTCGGTCTCCGCGCCGGTGGGTTCGACGACGATCACCTCCGCCGGCACGGCCCGGGCGCCGCCGCCGAGTGACAGGTCGCCGGGGCGTACGCCATAGACCACCGCCTGGCCGTCGCGGCCCGCGGCACCGGCAGGCAGCGGCCAGCGAATGCCGCCCTCGGCCTCGACCCAGGCGGCGTCGGCGCCGCGGTGCAGAGTGCCCGTGATCACGTTCATCGCCGGCGAGCCGATGAACTGGGCGACGAACAGGTTGGCCGGCCGGTCGTAGAGCTCGAGCGGCGTGCCGATCTGCTCGATCC
>DATCGH010000029.1:0-2532 GCA_036509055.1 Caldimonas sp. | reverse complement strand
AAGTCGAAGTTCACGATGATGAATCCGAGCGACAGCCTGGTCGACTGGGTGCTGAAGACGGTGCCGACCATGGGCGCCGGCTGGTGCCCGCCGGGCATGCTCGGCATCGGCATCGGCGGCACCGCCGAGAAGGCGATGCTGCTGGCCAAGCAGAGCCTGATGGAAGACATCGACATGGCCGAGCTGAAGGCGCGCGGACCGAAGAACAAGACCGAGGAGCTGCGCATCGAGCTCTGCGACAAGGTCAACGCCCTCGGCATCGGCGCCCAGGGGCTCGGTGGCCTGACCACCGTGCTCGACGTCAAGATCGCGATGGCGCCGACCCACGCCGCCTCCAAGCCGGTGGCGATGATCCCGAACTGCGCGGCGACGCGTCACGCCCATTTCGTGCTCGACGGCTCGGGGCCGGCCTTCCTCGATCCGCCGCCGCTCGACCTCTGGCCCGACGTGCACTGGGCGCCCGACCACAAGCGCTCGAAGAGCGTCGATCTCGACCAGCTCACGCGCGAGCAGGTCGCGAGCTGGAAGCCGGGCGACACCCTGCTCCTCTCGGGGAAGATGCTCACCGGCCGGGACGCGGCGCACAAGCGCATCCAGGACATGCTGGCCAAGGGCGAGAAGCTGCCGGTCGACTTCGCCGGCCGCGTCATCTACTACGTCGGCCCGGTCGACCCGGTGCGCGACGAGGTCGTCGGCCCGGCCGGCCCGACCACGGCGACGCGCATGGACAAGTTCACCGAGATGATGCTGGCCGAGACGGGCCTCTTCGCCATGATCGGCAAGGCCGAGCGCGGCCCGACGGCGATCGAGGCGATCCGGAAGCACCGGAGCGCCTACCTGATGGGCGTCGGCGGTGCGGCCTACCTGGTCTCGAAGGCAATCCGCAAGGCGCGCGTCATCGGCTTCGCCGATCTCGGCATGGAAGCGATCTACGAGTTCGAGGTCAAGGACATGCCGGTGACCGTGGCGGTCGATGCCAGCGGCATCTCGGTGCATGACACCGGGCCGGCGACCTGGAAGGCGAAGATCGCCGGCATCCCGGTCGCCATCGCCTGACCGGACAGAACCGAAGCCGCGACGATGAGCGCGAAAGCGGCCTGGTGGCTCGAGCGGATTGCCGCCGACGGTTCGGCGCTGGCGGTGCCGGTGCAGGCCGTGCCCTTCGGCATCGGCCGCGACGAAGAGAACGGGCTGGTGCTGGTCGCCTCCGGCGTGAGCCGCAGGCATGCGAGCCTGGCGCTGGATCCCGGCAGCGGCCAGCTGGTGCTGTCCGACCTCGGCAGCACCAACGGCAGCTACGTCAACCGCTCGAAGGTGGAAGCGTCCTGCCTGCTCGACGAGGGCGACATCGTCCACATCGGCAGCGCCGAGTTCCGGATCCGCCGCGCCGATGCCGCGCGCGACAGCATCCTGCCGGCCGAGGAGCGCACCGTGGTCGCCGCGCTCGGCGCCCCGCTCAGCGAGCAGTTCGTCGCCAACGAGCCGCAGTTCCTCGCCCTGCTCGGCGGCGAAGGCCTCTCGGCGGCGGTGCAGCCGATCGTCAATGCCAGCGATGGCCGGGTCGTGGCCTACGAACTGCTCGGGCGCTGCCTCCATCCCGAGCTGCCGGGCTCGCCGATGCACCTGTTCAGCCTGGCGACCCGGCTCGGCCGCGCCGCCGAGCTGAGCCTGGCGCTGCGCAACCATGGCGTCGCCGCCGTGGCCTCGAAGCTGCGCGGCGCGACCCTGTTCGTCAACGCTCATCCGACCGAGACCGCGCTGCCCGAGTTCGTTCCCGGCATCGCCCGGCTGGTGCGCGAGCATCCCGGCATCGAGCTGGTGATCGAGATCCACGAAACCGCGGTGGTCGAGACGGCGCGCATGCGCGAGCTCGCCGATCGCCTCGCCGACATCGGCGTGCGCTTCGCCTACGACGACTTCGGCGCCGGTCAGGCCCGCCTCAACGAGTTGAGCGAGGCGCCGCCGCACTTCGTCAAGTTCGACATGGCCCTGGTCCACGGGCTGGCCAACGCCGGCGCGCGCAAGCAGCGGCTCATCGGCGACCTGGTGCGGCTGGTGATCGACCTGGGCTCGATCGCCCTGGCCGAAGGCATCGAGGAAGAGGCCGATGCCGAGCTCTGCCGGCAGATGGGCTTTCGCCTGATGCAGGGCTACCTGTTCGGCAAGCCCGTGCCCGCCGCCAGCCTGTAAGCGGCCCGATGCCTGCCCTCCCCACGTACGACGACGTCGCCGCTGCCGCCGCACGGATCGCGCCCGCCGCGCACCGCACGCCGGTGCTGAGCTCGCGCACCGCCGACGAGGAAACCGGCGCGACGCTGTTCTTCAAGTGCGAGAACTTCCAGCGCATGGGCGCGTTTAAGTTCCGCGGCGCGTTCAATGCGCTCTCGCGCTTCGATGCCCGGCAGCGCCAGGCCGGCGTGGTCGCGTTCTCGTCGGGCAACCATGCGCAGGCGATCGCCCTCTCGGCGCGCCTGCTCGGCATGCCGGCGACCATCGTCATGCCGCACGACGCGCCCGCGGCGAAAGTCGCGG